>JBAUIP010000500.1:0-12698 GCA_049683055.1 Pricia sp. | reverse complement strand
TCACTTTCAAGTCCGCCCGCCCGAATCAACTGCCCCATCTTAAGTACCTTTAGGGCGAACGAAAATTGGGTCTCAATGAAGAAAACGAAGGATAATTTCTCGAAGCAGTCGGAGCTCTACCAAAAATTCAGGCCCGGCTACCCCCAAGGTCTGATCGATCTGCTTTGCGAACATATTCCCGAAACGAACCTCGCATGGGATTGCGCGACCGGAAACGGACAAGTGGCAAGAATGCTTTCAGAAAAGTTTGAAAGGGTAGTCGCTACCGACATCAGCGCTGAACAGCTTGAAAAGGCGGCAACGGCGGAAAACATAACGTATCGGATAGAAAGAGCCGAAAAATCATCGTTGCCGGATGCTTCTGCCGACCTCGTCATGGTCGCACAGGCCATACACTGGTTCGATTTCGATCATTTTTATACCGAGGCGCAACGTGTTCTAAAGAAGGATGGGCTTATTGCCGTAATAGGATATCCGTTGCTGACGACCGAAAATGGACAACTGGACGAGACCATCCGGTTTTTTTATAGGGATGTCGTTGGAAAATACTGGGATGCGGAACGAAAATACATCGATGAACGCTATGCGAGTATCCCTTTTCCTTTCGAGGAGATTCATTTATCGGAATTTGAAATAAAATACAATTGGTCGTTGGAACAGATCAGTGGCTATCTGAAAAGCTGGTCGGCGGTCGGACATTTCAAACGCGAGAATGGCACCAACCCTTTGAAACTCATTGAAGGCCAGATGAATAAAATTTTCAGTGAAACCGGTCAAGTCGAGGTCAAGTTTGAAATAATAGGAAGATACGGTAGAATGCCGGCCGAGTACGAAGGACCGAGGTAAAAGCACCTGTTATCTTCGGGTACGCTGTCGCTGCAAGGGATTTTCGGTCAGCTTTTGATATTCTTTCCGGTTTCGGAAAACCGTGATGGCCGTGAATACCGCCTCTTTGAAAGAACTGTGGTCGGCCTCTCCCTTTCCGGCAATTTCATAAGCGGTACCGTGATCCGGCGAAGTGCGCACCTTCGAGAGGCCCGCCGTAAAGTTGACGCCCCTTCCGAACGATAAGGTCTTGAAAGGAATCAAGCCTTGATCATGGTAGGCGGCGAGCACCGCATCGAAATGTTTGTAATTTTTGGACCCAAAGAAGCTATCAGCGGAATAGGGTCCGAAAACCAAATGGCCGGCGTCGGACATCTCTTTGATAATCGGTCGCAGTACTTCGTCGTCTTCAGTGCCGATGACGCCGTTGTCGCCAGTATGGGGGTTGATGCCCAAAAGCGCGACTTTGGGAGAGCGAACGGCAAAATCCATTCTAAGGGATTTTTCAATGGTACGGACTTTACTTCGAATCAAAATGGAATTGATGGCCGACGGAACATCCTTCACCGGAACGTGGTCGGTCAGAAGGCCGACTTTTAAGTCCTCGGTGACCATGAACATGAGGCTTTCCCCGTCGAGTTCCTGCGCCAAAAAATCGGTATGGCCGGGGAATTTAAAATCCTCGGCCTGAATATTGTTCTTGTTAATGGGAGCTGTCACCAGAACGTCAATAGCATCCGTTTTTAGGGCTTCTACTGCCGCCCGCAAGGATTGAAGGGCGTATTGGCCAGCCTCCTTTGTTGCTTCACCGTAATTAATGGTAGGAATTTCCTTCCAAACGTTGACCACGTTGATCTTACCGTCGATGGCGTTGGAAGCCTCCTGAACCCCATTATATTTAATGTCGAAGCCAAGTTCTTTTTGCTGCGCGGAAAGTGTTTTGTTGGAAGCGAAAATGACGGGAGTGCAAAAATCGAGCATCCTAGAATCTTCGAAGGTCTTGAGTATGACCTCACATCCGATTCCGTTCAGGTCACCGATCGATATGCCTAGTTTTATCTTCTCCCTTTCCTCCATATTTTAAACTTGTCTTGAGTTGCTGTTTTACCTACAATTTCAATGGCTATCTTTGTGCCTCCATTTCCGCGGTCAGGCGCGTTTTGACCAATTGCAAAACTACTTAATTTAAACGGAACATGTTTACGGGCATCATCGAAACTTTGGGCGAGGTAACGCGATTGAAACGCGATGGGGGCAACTTACACATTGCTGTGGAATCTGCCCTAACGCCTGAGCTGAAAATCGACCAAAGTGTCGCGCACAACGGGGTATGCCTGACCGTGGTTTCCTTTGATGGGAACACTTATACGGTGACCGCCATCGCCGAAACCCTGCAGAAAACGAACCTAGGGCGGCTGCGGGAAGGTGATAAGATCAACCTCGAGCGGGCCATGATTCTAGGCAGCCGATTGGACGGCCATATCGTTCAGGGCCATGTCGATCAGACCGGAACCTGCACAAATGTCTCCAACCAAGACGGAAGTTGGGTCTTTACCTTCGAATACGACGCCGGGCAGGGCAACCCGACTATCGAAAAAGGCTCGATTACCATCGATGGTACCAGTCTCACGGTGGTCGATTCCGGTATCGATACGTTCAGTGTGGCGATTATTCCCTATACCTATGAGAATACCCGGTTTTCCTCGTATGAAGTAGGCACGGTGGTCAATCTGGAGTTCGATGTTATCGGGAAATATGTGGCTAAGTTGATGTCTCAAAAAAGCTGATTGACGACCCGATCCAAGTTTCGTCGACCTGATGCGAAACGTTGATCATGGCGCCCTTGCTCATCCGGGTGAGGTTGATGACCGGTTTAAGCCGATTTTCCTTTTTGCTCCACACGTATAAAATCCGCAGTTCTACCTTGGAATTTTTTTCAGTGTTGGTCTTGACCGCCGGGGCGTACTGCACTTTTTTCTGTAGGATGTAATTTTGTTTATCCTCGATTTTAGCTATAGTTTCTTTATCAGGATGCAGATTGACGCCCTGACCGGCGAAAGAGAACAAGGGTTTCAGAACATAATCACCGAGGGCGAGATTTTCGGGATAATCGTTTAAATAATAGGATGCCGGGATGTTCTTATGCTTCAGAAGCGGCATGATGCACTTTGAAATCACAAAAAACCAATCGGGATGTGTGACCCAGCTAACCTCGAGGTCGTCGTTGAGATTAAAGGACAGTTCGAGATTCTCGATACGTTGCAGTTCGTCGAAGATGACCCGGTTGTAAATTCTATGAATGGGCGTCTTCCGCCCGTCTTTATCGTAATACAGTTTTTTTCCTTCTTTGATGACCTTGGTCATACAGACCGTTTCGATGCCCAGGGCCTGCTGGGTAGCCAGAAAATCGATGCGGGTCTTTTGCTTATCGGGGAAAAGTTCTAAAAGGATAACATTTTCGGGGTTTTCATCACCTAAAATGGTATTGCGGACTTCTGCTAGATAACTTTCACGGTCCAATCCGCTGAAATAGTAATCCAACCCCTCTTTCGGAATGGTAGGATAACACATTCGGAAAGCCCTCCCCAAAAACGGCTGGTAGAAGAACAGGGTCGGGAACGCCTGCAATTCGATCAGTTGCGGAGTGATTCCGCCTTTACCGTCGTCGCAGAGGCCGAAGTCGATGGCCAAAAAGTCGGGATTGCCCATTGGTAGCGGTGATTGCAGTTCCTTGGGTACGAACCGGTTCCGGATTTTTTCGAAATCGATGTCCCAGACCTGATCGATAATGGCCTCGCAGGCAGAAAACACATCCTCTTTCAGCTTCTTTCCGATGAAAACGGGAGTCTCCGAAATACGAAAGGCACTAGGTTCCCTGAAGGTTTCCTCGATATGGGCCAGCAGGTCTTCGTAGTATTCTTGCTTGAAGCCGTCGTTGAACTTTTTTCGGATTTCCGGTATCATACGGATTGTAGTTTATCTTGTTCAATGGCATCCGCGGCCAGTTTTAGAAACCGGGGGATAATGGTTTGGTTGGTCCTCATGATTTTTTCATCGTCGACCAGTTGGTCCAACATGTTCAGGTACTTCCGCTTGCCGAATTTTTTAATGATCTTGTTCCGCTTTTCCTCCTTTTTAAAATGGCGCAGCATGCCTTCGGAATCCGCTTCGGGGTGAAACTGCACCCCGAATATTTCCTTGCTGAACCGAATGGCCATGACAGCTCGCTCCAACGGTACATGCGGACGTACTTTTTCCCTGCATAAAACTTTTCCCTCGAGCGTATCGAGTTTCCATTGGGCCGGGCCTACAACTTGATAATCCCTTGAATCGACCGCGTAAAAGGGGTCTGCCAATCCTTCAAAAAGGGTTTCATGCTCCCCGCTCTTGGTTTTATAAATAGGATAGATTCCAAAAGAGGTAGACCGCCGTTTGGTGATTTTAGCCAAGTCCCAATGCACACAGGCCAGTTGAAAGGAGTGGCAGATTAGAAAAAGATGTTTTTTATCGGGTTTGGAAAGGTTGTGCAGCAATAGGGCATTCAGAAAGTCGAAATACTTATGTTCCCATTCCGCCCCTGTGGCCAAGGGCGAACCCGGACCGCCTGAGGATAGGAAAATATCGTATTCTTCCAATCGGGGAATTTCTTGTGCCACTCTCACTTCAAAAACGTCGTAATGGCCTACTATACCCTCTTGGGCCAAGAAATCTCCGGCAAGCATATTAAGGCATCGCATGCCTTCATTGGGCTCGCAAGCGTTCATGTCGAGAAGGGCAATTTTTATTTTACTAGTCATGTTTCTTTTATTCATAATTGCGGGCGAAGCGAATCAATCTGTTGAACTTGTCACCTCGGTTCAACAAAACTGGCGAAGCGAAGCAATCTGTTGAATTCAACCCCATACTTCAACCAAACCCACTGCAGCAAGCCAAGGGGTCAAAAGGGCTTCAATAGTTCGAAAACCAATAGTTTGACAATCTTGGAGGTTCAACAGCTCGCCACGGTTTCTTGCCAAGGCAAAAAAGCTCACGATTACAAACCTTTTTTGGTCTGCTGTACTATATATTTTGCTACTTCGTCCAAATTGCCGGTCTCTTCGAATACCTTGAGCTGTCGGTCGGCGCCCGAGCCCTGTTCCAACATCTGATATACAAAGTTAACTTCGCTACGGCATCCGAGGTCATCGACAACATCTTCGACAAACTCCAAAAGTTCGTTCATCAACTGGGCGAAGGGCACTTCTTCTTCCTTTCCGAAATCGATCAACTTCGCCTCTACCCCCCAACGGGCGGCCCGCCATTTGTTCTCGTTCAAGAGCAGGCGCCGGTAGTTTTTAAAGGTCTGGTTCTTTTGATGCAGCTTGTGCAGCTTCGCCACGATACACTGCATCAATGCTGCGATACAAGTGACCTCATCGACCGTCATGACCACATCGCAGATACGGAACTCGATGGTCGGATAAAAGGGATGCAGCCGAATATCCCACCAGATTTTCTTGGCATTGTCAAGACATTGGGTTCGCACCAGAATATCTACGAATTTGTCATATTCGCCCACACTGCTGAAATACGGTGGAATGCCCGTGCGCGGAAATTTATCGAATACCTTGCTACGAAACGATTTAAAGCCCGTATCGCGGCCTTCCCAAAACGGACTGTTCGTTGAGAGGGCATATAGGTGCGGTAAAAAATACCGTGACACGTTCAATATTTCCAGACCTGCCTCACGGTTGGGAATGGCTACGTGCACGTGCATCCCGAAAATCAGGTTGCCCCTGGCCACATCTTTCATTTCCTCGACAATCTCGTCGTACCGGGGCTTCGAGGTAATCAGTTGCTCTTGCCAGGTCGAACTTGGGTGCGTACCGGATGCGGCCACCTTCAGGCCCTCTTGGTCGGCCAACTTGATGATCTCTTGGCGCAGGTATGAAACTTCGTCCCGCACCTGATGAATGTTCTCGCAAATGTTGGTGCCCATTTCGACCATCGACTGGTGCATCTCTTCCTTGATGCGCTCTTGCAATAAAACTTTGCCGCCATCGATGATTTTGGACATCTGTGAGCGCAGTTTGTGTGTGTCGGGGTCGAGTATCTGAAATTCGTCCTCGATGCCCAGTGTGAATTTATGCATGGCTGTCGCTTTGGTTCAACGTTTGCTTACGGTCTATTTGGTCTTTTTCGGGGCCGTTTTTGCCGGTGATTTCTTGGTAGCGCCGGTCTTAGGTTTGATCGATGATTTCGCTTTGGCAGGAGCTTTAGCCTTTCCGGACGCTTTGTCTTTGGCACTCTTCTTAGACGTGGCACCGGTCTTGCCTTCCGCAGATGCTTTGCCCGCGGAACCGGACTTAGGTTTGGCCGAAGTCTTCGCCGATGATTTTTTTGCTGCAGTCGCTTTCTTGGCCGCAGCGCTTTTCTTGACCTCGTCCGCCGTTTTTAAGTTGACCTTGCCCCGCTTAGGGCCGGCCGGAGCTATCGAATTTTTAACAAACGTACCCCACGGGGTATTGTTTTGCTTCGGCTTGTGGGCCTTTGCCAACTCTACCGCATATTTAGCGGAGTGCTCAACGATCCAGTCGAAATTTTCCTGTCCGACCGAATGAACATCCGCATCGGGAGCTGGATTGCAAAAGTCGATGGCGTAGGGAATACCGTCGCGCACTGCAAATTCCACCGTATTAAAATCGTATCCTAAGGCTTTGTTCAACTTTAAGGTATAATCGTGAATCTTCTTCAACAGTTTTTTCCTGTCATCACCCTGTGCCTTGATTTCGCTCTGATAACGCTCGTGAAATGGCTTTCTAGGGTCGTACGGCATGATATGCACATATTTCTGGCCCAAACTGTACACCCTAAAATAATCGTCGAACTGAATTTCTTCCTGTAACATCATGACCAACTGTCCGGTTTCGGCGTGGCTTGCAAAAAGCGAATCGGGGTTCTCGACCTTGTATACATCTTTCCATCCTCCACCATCATATGGTTTCATATAGGCGGGAAAGCCGATATAGTTGAAGATATAATCCCAATCCAATGGGGCCACCAAGTTGCGCAGCGACTTTTCGTTGGTGTCGTCGGGTCGCTCATGCGAGGGCAGAAGCACCGTTTTCGGAACCGGAACGCCCAACTCCATCGCCAAACAGTTGTTGAAGAATTTTTCGTCGGCACTGAACCAAAATGGGTTGTTGATGACCGCCGTTCCCATGAGGGCAGCGTTCTTTAAATAGGCACGGTAAAAGGGTACGCCTTGCGACATGCGGTCCAAAATAACGTGATAGCCGTAATCGATGCCCTGCTGTACCTTGTCGATTTTAACGTGCTCGGCCACGACATTTCCGCCGCCCAATTCGTTTACCTTATCTATAAAAGCCCAAGGGAAGGTGTCTTCCTGACCGAATAATATACCTACTTTTTTTGCCATTGTAATTTATTTTTTTAGTTATTCCACCGTTTATTTTGCTTGTTTAATATAAAGTACTATCAATACTTTGTTGATCTTGACCTAAACAAAGCTATTTCTTGTCCAAACCCCAGATTCGCCTTCCCTTTTTCCGAAGTGGAGCCGTTTAATTCTTTCTCAATCCTAAAATCTAGAAAAACTTGCCGATATATTCCGGGAAAATCATTTTCCACAGGGGCCAGTCGTGCGGCGTCCATTTCTTCTCATCGTACCAATGGTCGATGCCCTTGGCGTTCAAGATACCGGACATGTGCAGGTTCTTGTCCCTACAGATATCCCAATCCGAAGTGCCCAGAACAATTTGCATATGATGGTACTTCCATCCCTCTTCGTTCTGCATAAATTCATCCGGACAATTATAGTAAATACGCATATCGTCGGATAACTGGGCCATGCTGCGAATATTATAGGCCGCGCTCATCCCGATAAAATGGGAGACCAAATCCGGAAACCGAAAGGCCGTATTGGCCGCATGGAATCCGCCAAAACTGACCCCGGCGACCCCGATACGATGGGTATTGCACTCGTTTTGGATGTACGGAATCAATTCGTTCTTCAGAAACTGCATGTACAGCTCGTAATTGTGGATTTTCTGCTCCGTAATCATGTGGTCATGATAGAAGGAAAGCATATCCAAGGTCTCGACGTTATATAACTTGATTCGCCCATCCTCAATAAATTGCATTACCGAACCGGTCAATCCGAAATCGGTGTTCTGGGTAAATTGCCCGCCGGATGAGGGAAACATCAATATCGGATGCCCCCAATGACCCGTCACCTCGACGTTGATGTTGCGTCCCAAGGTGTTCGAATAATATGGAATATGTTCTACTTTCGCCATTTTCGGATTTTTCTAAAATAGGTAATTTTCAAATAATTGGGGCGTGCAAAAATAATTTAATTTTTTGGGATGCCCTGCTTTTTTCATTATGATGCCAAGCTTTTTTAAGGGATTTCTTATACTTGCAACCCCTTACCCGAACCTATGCAATTTCAATTCGATTTTATCGGCGCCAAAGGCCGGATTTTTTCCAAACATCTCGACCGGATCGTCACTTTCCGTTTTATGGCCCCGGCCAATTATTGGGATGCCGACACCCGATTTCCTGTGCTGCTGATGAACGATGGGCAGGATTTTACCTCGATGAAGCTCGAAAAGACCTTTTCGCAGGCCTACGCATCCGGGGCGGTTCGCCCGTTCGTCTATCTCGGATTGGAGTGTAACGAAAACCGGATGCACGAGTATGGTACCGCATCATCGGCGGATTTCAAGGGCCGCGGCGGCAGGGCTTTCGAATATTCCCGTTTTGTGATGGAGGAGTTTTTACCCTTCGCTAAAAAGGAATTCAAAATTTCTTCGGAAGGCAAGGATTGGGTCTTCTGCGGGATGTCTTTAGGGGGATTGTCCGCGTTCGATATCGGCTATCGGCATTCCGGTTCCTTCGCCAAAATCGGGGTTTTCAGCGGCTCGTTCTGGTGGCGCAAAAAAGCCTACGTCAAAAAGGATGTCGCCGACCGCAGCCGCATCTTGCTCGATATCATTCGAGACTCCCGTTTCGCGCCCCATCTAAAATTCTGGTTCCAGACCGGCACCGAAGATGAAAAAGCCGACCGGAACAATAATGGAGTCATCGATTCCATTGATGACACTCTCGATATTATCAAAGAGCTTAAGGCAAAAGGATATTCCTACCCTGGTGACATCAAATATGTAGAGATTCCGGGTGGAAAGCATGATTTGCCGACTTGGGAGAAGATATTCCCGCAGTTTGTGAAATGGGCGTTTGGAAAAAAATAATTCCCAGATATACCTCACTCAAACTTTATATTCCAGCAAAGTCTCAAAATCCGTATACCCCAAAGCCTTTTCATGGGTCGCCTCCAACACCACCTGCGGTGCCTTTCCATCCTTTTCCGCCTCAATCCATCGAGAAACGCAGAGACACCACTGGTCGCCCGCCTTCAATCCTGAAAACTGCCATTCGGGCCGTGGGGTCGACAGGTCGTTGCCTTTCGCCTTGGTATACTTTAAAAATTCCTCTGTCATGATCGCGCAGACCACGTGGGTGCCGACATCCTGTTCGCCGGTCTTGCAAAACCCATCACGGTAAAACCCGGTCATCGGGTCTTTGCAACACGATTGCAATTCAGTACCCAATACATTCTTTTTGCTCATTTCCATCTGCATTTTATAAGTTTCAAGTTACGATGGTTTATACGATTTCCATCCAAAAAAGGTATGTTTGTATGCCTCTGAAACATGTTTTAGCCTTGGCGGTATAAGACCACCTCTTGTGAATCTGGAGTAGAACAAAATTGATGAACAAAAAATCCCTATTTGTCGCATTGGAAGGCCTCGACGGCTCCGGGAAGACATCGGTGGCCCGATATATTGCGGGAGTTCTCAATACTTCGAAGCAGTCAAAAGTAAAGCTGACCTACGAGCCCCATGACCCATCGTGTGGGGGACTTTTTATACGCCAAGTGCTGACAAAGAGAATCACGGATTTTTCGCCAAAAGTTTTGGCCTTGGCTTTCGCCGCCAATCGTTTGGACCATTGCGCCCGCGAAATCGACCCTTGGCTAGAAGGCGGGGATGGCCGTCTTGTGCTTTGCGACCGATATTACCTTTCGTCGCTAGTGTACCAAAGTTCCGATACCATGGATTTTGAGGAGGTCTATGCCCTCAACGACGCGGCCACTCGGCCCGACCTGATATTCTTTTTGAACGTATCGAACGAGGTGTGTTACGAAAGGATGAAACACAGAAACCAAGCCCGGGAGCTGTTCGAAACCAATCTCTCCCAGACCCGGGAGAAATTCCATCAGGCCATGGATTTTCTTCGGGACGAAAAGGGTGAAAACATTATCGAGATTGATGCCAGCGGAAGTATTCAGAAGGTTGCGGGAACTATATTGTCCGAACTTTACAAAATGGATTCCAGTCTCGACCCGGAGCAATCTCTCAAGGCATCGGGCATGATTCCCGAAAAGAAGAACACCACCGGTTTGAGTTCTGAACGAAGAGCCATCCTAGGTGATAATCAATCTTATCGGGCGGAGAATGCCATAGCCGAATTAAGAATTTTAGGGCGCTTGAAAAGCGAGAAAGTTGAGGAGGGCGCTATAGCTCGGGAAGAAGGATTGACCGGTCCCGCCGCGGAAAAAAACGTACTTGGCTGGCTTGAGACCAAAATCAATAATTTGAGCCTCGACCAACTCGCCGGTCTGTTTCTAGGCTACATCGAAGAAAAGAACTACACTCTAAAAGGAAAGCTATCCGGAACCGAATTGGATGCCTTTGAAATCGGATACCAACTTCCGGAGGCTCTTCCGCTACGTGGTATCGCGCTGATTATACCCGAAGCACAACGCTATGATGACATCCTAAAACTAGCTCCCAATATTCCGAACATGTCCGATTTTATGTTTGTATTTTGCCCCGGGCCATCGGAACTGGCCATCGATTATTACGAGCGATCCATCCTCAAGTATAACGCAGACATCATTCGGGAGGGTCTTTTCCCATCCGTCAAATTAATTACCCAAAGAAATCTGGCTCAGAGTATTTGGCTCACGGCAAACAATGATGAGAAAAATAGGCCGCGGTAACAAGGTCGCAGTCCGCCATTTAGCTTACTATTTTTAATCCCCCGATCATTTATTTGAACTTTTAAGTTGCTCTATTCCATCCCCTAGAATAATTCCTGATCCATCGTTGAAATATTCTTTCAAAAGATTTGGGCCTAGAATTATGGTATTTCTCAATATAAAAACCTGCATCCAATGAGATTTAGTGATTTGTATTATCTTCATTCTTTCAAATCATAATCGTACAGTTCACTGGTCATATAGAATCCCCAATTCCAGAACTCAAGCGGGTCCCTTTCGAATTTCCTATAAATAACGGTGTCAGTTGTGTGTGGAGTTTCCAATAAGAATTTATCAAATCTTCTCTCCATTGCGTTCGTACCGTCACCCTTATTAGTGTACACAGTATGTTTGAATTCAGCGTTCTCGGTTTCAAAATCGTGCCCAACAATCATACCGTCTATAAAAAGTCTGACTGGCAGAAGATTGCTGAGTATGATTATTCCTAAAATGGACAGGATTAAAATTTTGAGTAGCCGCATAATTAATTTTGGGTTTTTTTCAATAAAGAATTGAAATCTAATTGACCTTTATGGGTTTAGAAATGAGTAAAAGTTTGAAATGCTTGCACGTTGCTAGATAACACTGCAACATGGCGGTTCCATATTCATCGTTTAATTGAACTTTTGTGATATAAAAAATTACTGGTTGGACAGTTCGACCGCTTTTTCAAGGAACTCGTCCCTGCCCTCCCTTATTCCCTCAACGGTTTTTGAGAGGTAAATGTCAGGCGTTATTCCGATTGCGTGATGCTGGGAGCCGTCATGCTTCAAAACTTTCATACCTGTCCAGGTAATACCGAAACCACCTTCCAAGTCAAATGTATTTATATTTCCGTTCGTACCCGCAGTGGGCTGCCCGATAATGGTCGCCAGATCGTAACCCTCTATGAATCCCATAAAGCTCTCCGCATAGCTGATAGCACTGCCGTCGGTAATAAAAATAACCTTCTTGTTACCCAGGTAAGGCTCCCTCCGCGATAAGTTCCAACCATGTTTCTCCAAACCCGGAATATCCCTTCTGTCGGGATAAATAATTTTAGGTACTTGCATCCAAGAATCGGAAGTATCCCTCTCCTTTAGAAGATGTGAAATGAAGATATGATTGCTATTGGGATATCCCCGAAGGTCACATATGATCGCACTGGAATCGACCAGTTCGGACAACAATGACGTAATGGCATCCATCTCGATAAGGCTCAAGTTGAGATAGTGCACGCTGTCGTTAATCCTTTCATGGGCGGATTGCCGGGGCGGTTCGTTATAGGCAAGGCTCAATCTGGACAAGGTTATCTCTTTACCGTCCACGATTACCTTCATATCTTGTCCATACTCGCCCATAAGGGCCTTTCTTTTGGCCTTGTGGTCCAGCCAGCCTTCGGTGCCGGCCGATATACGGGATTCTATTTCTCTGAAATATTCCTTAGAACGGATACCGTCGACATGCGTGACCACATCCCCGATTTCAAGGGGAATCTTATGGTCGAGGACATTGGTAATCACCAATTGATTCCCTACCCACTCCCACGTTATCCGGGGTGCGTAGATTTCCCTTATGCCAGGAAAGTTGACGTAAACATGGCCGTCCCGTAGCGGAGCGGTGAACTTCTCAAGGGTAGCGTAGTGGTCGTTCGGGGTACTGTCCTTGAGACTTCTTGACAGCGCACTGTCGAGCTCTCTGTCCCAGTCGACATCGACCACGTCCATATAAGGGTAGAAGTGCTGGAACACGTTGTACGTGTTTATAATGTTGCCAAGACGGACGT
>JBAUIP010000499.1:0-4179 GCA_049683055.1 Pricia sp. | reverse complement strand
TGTTCAAAGCCCGATTGGTTTTATTGACCGGTCGGGTTTTTCATTTTTTACTGCATTACGGTTTTCAAAACACGGTAATAGGACCTATTCGAGAACGCGGCCGGTGGAACCTTTCGGGGTCAGTTTTAGTTCGTAGATAGACTGTGGCTCGAGGCCTGGTTCTTTTCGGTGGGATACGAAGATAATGGTGGTATCGCTTTCTTGTGCGAACGCGTTGACCAAGTCCACGAACAGCACGGCACTTACATCGTCGAGTCCAGCCGTCGGTTCGTCCAAAATCAATAGGGGAGGATGCTTGACCATGGCCCGCGCGCACATCACCAAACGCTTTTGGCCCATCGAGAGGTCTTGAAAAAGGCGGTCTTTTGCATCGGCCAATCCGATAAGCTGCAGCCATTGTTTGGCCAGGCGGAGCTGCACCTCGGTAGGTTTGACGTACAGCCCGATGGAGTCGTTGAGTCCTGATACGATCATGCTCTCGACGGAGTGATAGCCGCTGAACCGGTCCGTCATCGAAGGGGTAAAGTAACCAATGTTCTTCTTGATGTCCCATATGCTCTCGCCACTGCCCTTTTTACGTCCAAAAATGTAGAGCTCCTGTCCGTAGCCCTTCGGATTCTCTCCGGTAATCATAGAAAGGATGGTGGTCTTACCACTTCCGTTTTTACCCCGTAGTTCCCAAAACTCGCCTTTTCGTATGGTCCAGTTGATATTTTTAAGGATGGGCTTATTCCCATAGAATACGTTGACATTAATTAGTTCAATTAGGATATTCCCCTCAAAATCCACAGGCTTCGAAGATGGGGGGATTTCTCCTTTGAATTTACCCGTTTTGTGGTCTCCGCCAACCGTTTCTCCATACTTTACAGCTACCAATTCCTTACCGTCGAGCTCAAGGAAACGGTCGATAAAGGGAAGTAGGTCGCTTTTTCGGCTCGACAGTTGTATGAGAGTGATTTTTTGGGAAACCGATTGCAACTTTACCTTGAGTTCCTCTTGGGTGTCCCGGTCCAGATTGTCAAAAGGATTATCCAAAATCATATAATCTGGATCACTCTTCAAGATATGGCGGAGCAGGGCCTTCTTGCGTTCACCACTGGACATTGATTGAAGAGATTGCCCTGTAGCTACGGTCAAGATTCTGTGGCCATGACGGTTTTCCTCGTCCATAAATTGCTCTAGGGCCAATGGGGAGAATATGGCCCCTTTTTTATCTTGCAAGGTCATGAAATATTCAGGGAGATTCCCTCTTAGAATCATGTCGATAAAGTGGCTCTTGTCGGAAGTATTATTGATAAAAACGGCCCAGTGTTCTTTTGACGGCATAGGAATTCGATCGGGCCGCTAAGTTAAGAATATATAGGGAGAAGCTGAAACCCAGCTTGCTATTGGCACCGTTCGAACAGTACCCAAGTCTGCCATGGATGTCCGTTCCATCTGTCTCTCGAATACCTGACCCGCCCGCCTATCTATTAAATGTTCGGGCCCTTTGCCAAATCATTTTATGCGAGACCTTTATTTTCATTAAGTTTACGAAGAGATATTGGTACGGATGAGCTTCGGAAAAACCTTTTTGTGTGTATTGGGCATACTAGCCATTGCCTGCCTCTCATCTTGCGCTAGAACCAGCGCGGAAGAGAAGGTCTACATCGGATTCTCCCAAGCGATGACCAATGATGACTGGAGACGTTCCATGAACGAGGCCATGCGGCTCAAAGCATCCCTGGATTCTAACATCGATTTGGTGATCAGCGATGCTAATTACGAGGTATCCACCCAGATACGGCAAATCGAGGAATTTATTTCCGATAGTGTAGATGTGCTGGTTGTATCCCCCATACAGTCCAAACCCATTACTCCCGTAGTTCAAAAAGCCATTGATGCGGGCATTCCCGTGCTTGTCGTAGACCGCAAGACTGAAGATCAGAGCTATACTTCCTATTTGGGCGCCGATAATATCGAGGTAGGGAGAAACGCGGCCAAGGTCATTGCCACGAACACCCAAAATCCCTTACGGATAGTTGAAATAAAAGGTTTGATGGGGTCTTCGCCCGCCAAGGAAAGAAGCTTGGGCTTTAACCAGGTTTTAGATCGGTTCAAAAACATCGAAGTGGTGGAAACCATTGAGGGAGATTGGGAAAGGGAATCCATAGTCAATCCTTTCGAAACTTTATTACAACGGGATTCCGATATCGATTATGTTTTTGCACATAATGATCGAATGGCAAGGGGAGCCTGGGAGGTGGCCCGGGACATGGGACTGGAAAATACTATGGAGTTTATCGGGGTAGATGGTCTGGAAGGTGAAAATGGTGGCATTCAGATGGTAGAAGACGGTGTTTTGAAGGCGACCATTCTATATCCGACCGGTGGTGATGAGGCGATACAGCTGGCGCTCAAGTTGCTGAACGGAGAAAAAATCCCAAAGGATAATATTCTCACTACCACTGTCATTGATCGGTTCAATGCCGATATCATGAAAAATCAATTCGATAAGATAAAGGAACAGCGCAACGAGATCGAAAGCCAACTGTTGGCCATAACACAACAAGAAGAACGCTATTACGCCCAGAACAGCCTATTGAAGACCACCATGGCCCTTTTGGCCATCATACTTAGCTTGGCGATATATAGTATTTATTCCATTTTCGCCATCCGAAAGAAAAACCGCCAGTTAGAACTGACGAACAAAAAAGTAACGGTACAGCGCAATCAAATCGCTAAAATTGCCGAGGAAGTCAAAGTGGTCAACGAAGCTAAACTCAACTTTTTTACGGGGCTATCCCATGAATTCAAGACACCGCTAACCTTGATATTGAGCGCTATCGAATCGCTCGGCGAGATGGCAAGCGAGCGAGGGGGAAAATTTTTGAACGAGGTCGAACTTATATATAATAATTCCAATCGTTTGTTGCGGCTGATCAATCAATTGTTGGATTTTCGGAAGGCAGAGGACCGAAAATTTGAGCTTAGAGCATCCAAAACGGATTTGGTCGCCTTCTCCCGATCTATCTACAATGATTTTCAAAGGGAGGCCAAAAAACGAAATATCGATTTTAGGCTAAAATGCGAGCCTAAAACGCTGTACGTATTCATCGATAGGAATCTGATG
Source organism: Pricia sp. (assembly GCA_049683055.1). GTDB lineage: Bacteria > Bacteroidota > Bacteroidia > Flavobacteriales > Flavobacteriaceae > Pricia. The sequence continues at coordinate 1,067 of JBAUIP010000499.1, read as the reverse complement.
GACAAGGTATATTTCAATTTGTTGTCGAATGCCTTTAAGTTTACCCCGGACAACGGTGAGATAGAGATTATCATTGAAGACGATGCTATAGAAAATTGGGTAGCCATCCGTTTTAAGGATTCGGGCATAGGTATCCCCGAAAAAGAACTCAAATACGTTTTCCAGGCCTTTTTTCAAGGTTCCAATAATCGGAAAAAAAGTTCGGGGATAGGTCTGCATCTCAGCAGGGAATTCGTTGAATTGCACAAAGGCGAAATCGAGGTCAAGTCGCTACACGGAACCGAGTTTATCGTAAGGCTCAAAAAGGGAAGCGCCCATTTTGAAGCTAGCGAGCAAATAGGAGAGCAAGATTGGATAGACACCAATATCAGTGATTTCAATTCAGGGTACGCATTGGACGATACCTACCTGACCGAAACAAGTGCGGCCGAGGGGGAAAGCGGGAAACCTTCCATTTTGATTATCGAAGACAATCGGGACCTATCCCTCTTCCTCCGGAACAAATTGATGGGCGAATACGAAATACACCTCTCCGATGGTATCGATGCCACTCAAGAGGCCTTTGAACTGATTCCCGATATCATTATTTGTGATATAAACCTTCCCGAAAAAAACGGATTCGAAATTTGTGCCACATTGAAAAATGACTTGAGAACCTCACATATTCCTACGGTAATTCTAACCGCCTCGGGCAACACCGAATCTTATGTCAAAGGATTGGAATCTGGTGCCGATCTTTATTTGACCAAACCTTTCAGCTACTCCATTCTGATACAGTCCATTAAGGCCCTGCTCTACAATAGGGAAAAACTGAGGTACTATTACACCAATAACATTCATAAAATCGATTCGACCAGCACGTTCGGGAATTTGGAACAAAAGTTTATGCATACCCTCAATATACTGATCAAGGATAATTTGGATAATGCCGATTTCTCCGTAGAAAATTTGGCGGAATCATTACATATAAGCCGGGTGCAATTATATCGCAAAGTGAAGGCAATGATGGGCGTCAGTATTAGCGACTACATAGGCAATATGCGTTTAGAAAACGCGAGGGCCATGTT
>JBAUIP010000498.1:0-6363 GCA_049683055.1 Pricia sp. | reverse complement strand
AAACCTTATGGAACTCTCCAAAAAGGCTCAGAAGTTTCAGTTGATATGAAAAACAGGTTTGGATATACTAAGCGCCTTGGCTTTCTACAACTATAACACACCTTAAAATATAAATGTTTTTTTGCTGGATTCAAGGTGGTATATCCTATATTGCATACAGTTCTTATTGTGGCAATTACGTCGTCCTTGGGCGATTATCGACCTCCTCAAATAAAAATTGTAACCAATATCCAACAACTGAAAGCTATGAAAGCATTAAAACACCTCTTAGCGGCATTCCTGATTATCTTGGCAAGCTGTGAAACAGACGACGATGAGAAAGCAGCGGCACTCTCGAACATGGAGGTAACTACGGAGGTCAGTGATGACGGTTCCGGTACAGTAATTTTCAACGCATTCGCCGAAGGCGCCAGTTCGTTTGATTTTGATTTTGGTGATGGTACGACCGGTGAATCTCCCAACGGATATATTGAGAAAGTTTACACAGCACAAGGGCAGAATAGTTTTACGGTAACAATTACGGCCAATGGGGCCGATGGAGCCACGCTGACCGAAACTGTAGAAGTGTCGGTAGATATTCCAGCGACAAATTCAGAGATGGTCAACCTACTTACCGATGGCAGTTCCAAAACTTGGTATTTAGCAGTTGCGCAGCCCGGACATTTAGGTTTGAGCCCGGCGAGTGAAGGAATCGATGGCGATTGGTGGTACCCAACCTACTATTCCGCCCAGGCGTTTGAGAAATGCAGCGCAGATATCTCGGATTGCTTTTGTGACGACGAGTTGACTTTTTCCGTGGATAGCAGCGGGGAAGTTTCCTATACGCTGGATAACAAAGGACAAACATTTTTCAACGTAGCCCATAAAGATGTGGTCGGCGGAACTGCGGATGAAGATTCTTGCTATAACTACGATACCTCCGGGACCAAAGCCGTAACAATTTCCGAGGTTTCCGGTAATGTACCCGAAGCAGAAACTACGGGGATGCAACTCGAATTTTCCGATGGCGGGTTTATGAGTTACTACGTCGGTTCTTCCTCTTATGAAATTCTATCCCTTAGCGAAGATTTATTATATGTACGCACCGTTGACGCCTTGAATCCAGAATTGGCTTGGTACCACAGATTTACACCTGAACCTGCAACTGGTGGTGGTGAGGAATCTCTTGAGACTATATATACGGACTTGGTCTGGTCCGATGAATTTGATGTCGACGGTGCACCGAACCCGGCCAACTGGGGTTATGATCTCGGTGCCGGTGGCTGGGGCAATGGCGAGGCGCAGACGTATACCGATGATCCGGAGAACGTGATAATAGAGGACGGGATGCTGAAAATCACCGCGAAGCTCATCGAAGGCGATGAGGGTGAGGGTGAGGATGAGGGCGATGGAAGTGTTAAGCACTACTATGACGATGTCACCTTGGTCGCTGCCGACACCACATCAACGGTGGAAGACTTCGAAGGAACGGCTCCTACTTTTACAACTTTTGGAGGCAATTCGACGGTTGTTGTTGAAAATCCCGATGCATCGGGTGTGAATACCTCTACCATGGTTGCGGAATCGACCAAGCCTACTGGCTCTGAAGTTTGGGCGGGTTCTTACTTCGATGTATCCGCTCCGATAGATTTGACTACCTATTCAAGTATCAGTGTTAAAACGTGGTCCCCCGCGGTTGGTGCAACAATCAAGTTAAAATTGGAAAATCAGGCCAACGCTGACGAGAGTTATGAAGTGGACCTCCTTTCGACCGTTGCGGAGCAATGGGAAACCCTGACATATGATTTTAGCGCCGCTCCCGCCGGGACGTACGATCGCGTAGTTCTATTTTTTGATTTCGGTGTTAGTCCAATGGGCAATGGCGGATATACTTCCGCACGCATCAAATCTGAAAACCTATATGAATTCACCTACGGAAGGGTAGAAGTTCGGGCAAAACTACCGTCTGCTGGGGGTACCTGGCCCGCATTATGGGCCTTGGGCGCCAATTTTGACACCGTGGGATGGCCCAATTGTGGCGAAATCGATATCATGGAACATGTAGGAAATAATGCCAATACGGTGTCTAGTGCACTACACCTCCCGGGCAATTCAGGGGGTGCGGCAGTATTTGGTGAAACACCCGTCCCCACCGCCACTTCTGAATTCCATAATTATACGGTCGAATGGACACCCGATAATATCAAGTTTGTCGTCGACGATGAATTGGTACACCTAAGTTTCATAAATTCTGAGGATACCCCTTTCAATAGTGATTTCTTCTTTATAATGAATATCGCGATGGGCGGTACCCTGGGGGGCACTATTGACGGGAACTTCACGGAAGACACCATGGAAGTGGATTATATAAGGGTGTATCAATAATTGGCGTTGGCCATTTTTACGTTCTACGAAAAGGCTAGTTAAATACTAGCCTTTCGCCTTTTTCAAGGTATCTTATTTTCCACTCTATTAATTATCATTCCTGCAATAATCCACTATGACTATTACCGATAAAAAACTACGTAGTTATACTTAATTCTATAATTTTACATTGTAGTACAAAGTGGTTTCAAGGGATAGTTATGCAGCAAAAAAATGTACATAAAACCATTTGCTCCTATTGTGGCGTAGGCTGCGGTATCGAGGTAGCCGTGGATGCCAAGGGAACGATTTCGGTGGACGGTGATAAGGACTACCCCTCCAACAAGGGCATGTTGTGTTCCAAGGGAAGAAACCTGAACTATGTGGCCCAGGATACCAGCGACCGGATCCTACATCCCGAAATGCGTTGGAGCAGGAACCACCCGAGACAACAGGTTTCTTGGGATACCGCCTTCGAACGGGCCGCGGCGGTTTTCAAGAGCATTATTGAGAAACACGGGCCCAATAGCGTTGGTTTTTACGTTTCGGGACAATGCTTGACCGAAGAATATTATTTGGTCAACAAATTGACCAAGGGCTTTATCGGCACGAACAATATCGATACCAACAGCCGACTCTGTATGAGCTCGGCGGTCGTGGGCTATAAAAAAACAGTGGGGGAAGATTCCGTGCCCATTTCCTATGAGGATATTGAGTTGGCGGACTGTTTTTTAATCGCAGGAGCCAATCCCGCATGGTGCCACCCCATTCTTTTTAGAAGGATCGAAAAGCATAAGGAGGACAATCCCAATGTAAAAATAATAGTTGTAGACCCCAGAAAAACGCAGACTTGCGCTTCAGCCGATCTACATCTGCAGATCCTTCCCGGAACCGATGTCATTCTTTTTAACGCTATCGCCCGATGGTTGATCGAGAAGAAAAAAATAGATAAAAAGTTTATCAAGAATCATACATCCAATTTCGAGGCTTGTAAGGATTTGGCCTTTTCCCTTTCCATCCGTCAGGCAGCCGAAAAATGTGGGATTCCCGCTTCCGACATCCGTAAGGCGGCCCAATATATCGGGGAGGCCAAGCATTTTATCAGTATGTGGACGATGGGCCTCAATCAAAGTGTCATCGGGGTTTCCAAAAACGTGGCGCTTATGAACCTGTCCCTTCTTACGGGTCAAATCGGAAAACCGGGGTCCGGCCCGTTCTCCTTGACCGGACAACCCAATGCCATGGGCGGTCGGGAGGTCGGCGGCATGGCCAGTCTGTTAGCAGCCCACAAGGACCTTGGAAATCCCAGGCATCGAAAGGAAGTAGCGGATTTCTGGGGCGGAAAGGAGATAGCTTCGGAACCGGGCTATACCGCCACTGAAATGTTCGATGCCCTTGAAAGCGGAAAAATGAAGGCGGTCTGGATCATTTGCACCACTCCCATCGTGAGCATGCCTAACGTGCACAAGGCCGAGAGGGCATTGAAAAATGCCAATTTTGTCGTAGTTCAGGATATCTCGCATCGATCGGAGACGACCAAGTATGCCGATCTCATCTTGCCCGCCGCCGGATGGCTGGAAAAAGAGGGTACGATGACCAATTCCGAAAGACGGATCAGTTATTTGCCCAAGGTTATCGATGCCCCGGGAGAAGCCCTGCCCGATGCCGAAATCCTTTGGCGCTTCGCACAGGCCATGGGCTTTGATGGGTTCGATTATGAAAATGCGAGCGAGGTTTACGATGAACATTGCCTGCTCACCAAGGGAACGAACATCGATATTTCGGGACTATCCTACGAGCGGCTAAAGAACGAGGGCAGTTTTCAATGGCCTGTTCCCCATAAAAAACATCCGGGAACGCCACGTCTGTTTACCGATCGGAAGTTTTATACCGCTGACCAAAAAGCCCATTTCAACGCCCCCCGAAGTCTTTATAACAAATCCGAGGAAACCAATGCGGAATTCCCGCTAATCCTCAACACGGGAAGGGTACGCGACCAGTGGCACACCCGTACCAAAACGGGAAAGGTAAAACGTCTATTGACCCATATTCCCCAGCCTTATCTGGAAATGAACAAGGTCGATGCCTATCTACGTAATCTAAAGGATGGCGATGTTGCGGTCATCAAAAATCAAAGAGGAGAGGTACGGGTAAAGGTAAAAGTGAATTTCGATATTCGCGAAAGGGTGGTCTTTTTGCCCATGCATTGGGGCAAGGTCCTTAACAACGATTTTGGTCGGGCCAACAACTTGACCAACGATCTGGTCGATCCCGTTTCCAAGGAGCCCGATTTTAAATATTGTGCCGTTCAGGTAGCAAAATACGTGAAGTCCCAACAAAAAATAATCGTTGTGGGCGCGGGTGCGGCGGCATACCGGTTTATTCAATCCTACCGCGAAAAGAACAGAAAGGACGAATTGCATGTGTTTTCCAAGGAAAAAGATCCGTTTTATAACCGCGTTTTACTTCCCGAATATGTGAGCGATGAACTTTCGTGGGAAGCCTTGGAAAAGTTGAAAGCGGGAGAACTGAAAAAACTCGATGTCACTCTGCATCCAGGAATCGGAATAACAGCCGTTGACGGAGTGAAAAAAAAAGGTTACCGATACTAACGGAACAATACATTCCTACGACCTGCTTATCATGGCCACCGGCAGTCGTGCTTTCGTGCCCAGCGAGGTGCAAATCGCCTTGCCCGGCCGTTTTACGATGCGTGAACGGGGCGATGCGGACAAGTTAAAGCGTTATCTAAGTACCACCGGGCTTCCATCCGAAGAACAACACGTGGTTATTGTAGGAGGCGGACTACTAGGCCTAGAACTGGCCGCCGCCCTAAAGAAAATTAATACCAATATCAGCATCGTCCAACGCGCTCCCAGATTGATGGAACGCCAGTTAGATCGGGTGGCAAGTGGACTGTTGGCCGAAGATGTGCTGGAGCGCGGCATTAATCTCTATTTCGACAATGAAGTAAGTACCGTATTCCAGGAAAGGGAAAATGACCATTCGTTGTTGGTAAACCTCAAAACGGGACGTACGATAAAATGCAATGCGATCGTCTATGCCATCGGTACCCAGCCCAATGTTGAATTGGCGAAAAAGGCGAATCTAAAAACCCGACGTGGGGTTGTGGTAAATTCCTATTTACAGACCAGCGATACCTCTATTTTTGCTTTGGGCGAGATTGCGGAGTTCAACAATTCCCTTTTCGGGATCACCTCCGCGGCCGAACAGCAGGCCGACATAGCCGCCAATTACATTTTGGGCGATTTCAGTAGTATCTACAATGGTTCGGTCTTGATGAACATTCTAAAATTCGAAAATCTGGACCTTTGCAGTATCGGTATGGTCAATGCGCCGAGCGGCGATACCAGCTATGAAGAAATCATCTTGATGGACGTAAGCCAGCGTTTCTATAAAAAATGCATTGTTAAGGACGATACGCTGAAAGGTGCCATTCTCATGGGCGATAAAAACGAGTTCGCCGAGTTCAAAAGGCTGATCGAAGAAGAAATCGAACTATCGGAAAAGCGAAACGAACTGCTACGGGGAGCCACCAAATCCGTTCCGCTAAAAGGAAAATTGGTATGTTCCTGCAGTCAGGTGGGCGAAGGCAATGTTACCGATGCCATCCGAAACGGGTGTTCCGATTTCAACAAACTATGTTCGGAAACGGGTGCCGGTTTGGGCTGCGGAAGCTGTAAGCCGGAAATAAAGGCAATATTGAACAATCAACTGCAGTTGGCGAACTAAAAACGGAGGCTATGAACGACGATTTGCATCGTGTATTGATAAAGGGTGGAGTAACCGCGCCCGGGGAATTGAAAGACGTTATCTCCATGCTCGAAGCTGCGGGATTGACCGAAGTGCATTTCGGTTCACGTCAAGATCTGTTATTTCCGTTAAAGGATGCCAAGGAAGAACAGTTGGAAAGTATTTCAAAATTCAACACCGATATTATCGCGGACCGCAGCTATCAGAATATTGTATCATCCTATGTTTCCGCCGATATTTTTGAAA
>JBAUIP010000497.1:0-2817 GCA_049683055.1 Pricia sp. | reverse complement strand
GGTCAAGCTCAAGTCCGTTTTCCAGACTCGGCGCAATCAGCAGTAGGGAGGAAATGTATTGACTACTAATGTTGGCCGGAAGACTTACCTGGTTGCGGACTAATTTTTTTCCTTTAACCCGTATCGGGGGATAGCCCTCGTTTTTCACGTAAGAAATGTCCGCACCGAGATGTCTCAGCGCCTCTACCAATACCGCAACGGGTCGTTCGGTCATACGTTGGGAGCCGGTCAGGGTGACCTCCTTTCCCGTTTGGGAAGCAAAATAGCCGGTCAAGAAACGCATTGCGGTTCCGGCGTGGTGAATATCCACTACCCCATTTTCGACTTTCAATCCCTTTCGCATTACCTGGACATCATCGGAATTGGAAAGGTTTTCAATGCCGATTTCAGGATACAGTGCCTGAAGCAGCAAACAGCGATTGGATTCGCTCTTGGAGCCGGTGATTTCGATGTTCGATTTCAAAAGAGAAAATGACGGGGCCGATAGGTGAAGTTTCAATTTTAGGAAGCTTTTGATTGGATTTATTGGGATTGGCTCAAACAAGATTCAATACACTTAACAACAAACTTCAAATATAAAGCTATTTCAGCTTCTCGTTGTTTTGATGCCGGTCGTGATCCCGCTTGGTCTTTAGTGCTAGTTTTTTATCAAAAGCATCCTCTAAATCGATACCGGTCTGGTTGGCCAGGCAAAGCACTACAAAGAGCACGTCGGCCAGTTCTTCGCCCAAGTCCTTAACTTTGTCGGACTCTTTTTCGCTCTGTTCCCCGTAACGGCGGGCGATGATACGGGCCACCTCCCCTACTTCCTCAGTCAGCTGCGCCATATTGGTCAGCTCGTTGAAATAGCGGACACCGTGTTGCTTAATCCAGTTATTTACTTCCTGCTGCGCTGTCCGAATGCCCATCTGATGCGATTTTGGACAAAACTACTTTTTCCGTCTCTTTTTCCACTACTTTCTTGAACAATTCTTTTATTTCGGGGTAATACTGTGATGAAAACACGGCGGAGTTGATTTTGAAATCGACTAGGACCTGAAGGCTTCCTACCTTCTCGACCGTTTGGTACATGAAGCTTCCCATATTGTCTCGAAGCATCAGGTTGATATCCTCAGGTTTCGAGCTTATCTCGTAGCCAGCAGGAATAGCAATGCTAATCATATAGCGGTCTTGCCAAGGATATACAAAATCGATAGGATAGATTCTTTCCTCTAAGGTAAACGGATTCTGGGTCAGAGCCAATTGAAAAAGGGGCGAAAAATATATATTGTCGCCAATAACATCGGCCTGATTTTCCAGTTGAAACTCAATATTTTCCATAATAGGTCTTCCAATATCCTTTTTCCCTTGCACGCTGTATTCCGTAATTTCCATGCCGTCGTGATTGTTTTCAAGTTTGTCGAGGTAATCCTCCTCACTCAAGTCAGCATTCTCATTTCTGAAGGAAAAAGCTTTATAGTCCGCGTACGAATTTCGCATCTTCCCCAGAAGACTACCATCGGCCTTCAGCTCTGCACTCATCATTACGGTCTCCCTCGACGGTTTTGTCGGAAACAAGGATATTGACTCAAAACTATGGTCGTCGCCAACGATTTTCCCGAACCAGTTCAACGCTCTCGTGGGTAAAAGCCCAAGATCGGAAAACTTATCAGTGGCATCTAGCAAGACTGTTTCTCCGCCCATTTCGACGGACGCCGCTACATAATTGAAACCTTCCCGGGTAGGATAGATAGGTACACCATTGTCGCGTGTACTGATCAACACGGGCTTGGCCACTAGTCCGGCTTCCCGTAGCATGGCAACCAGCATCAGGTTGATATCGGCAATGTTGCCAGACCTTTCATCATACGCATCCTTCACGCCCTTATCGGTATAATAACCGCCCAGCCCGTTCCAGTTCATACGTTGCTGTACAAAACGGAAAATGGCCATAATTTTTTCGCTTTCATCAGTTTTGCCGGCCAGCAAGCTTTCCATATCGTCCCTGAAATATCGTGTATGGTTCAATTGGTCTCCAAAGCCTTGACTGTCATAGATTGTTTTGATGACCTTTTCCCATGTTCCGGCATAATCTTCCCTAGGCGATTGTGGAAACTGGGTGTATTGCAATTCGTAGTTGACTGCACTGCGATAGTTGTCCATATCATTCACATATGGTTCTCCATTTAAGGCGGGCACATCGACCATATCGTAAATAGACTCATCGATCCTATAAGTGACATTACTGCTACTATACGAAGTTTGTCTCGCCGATAACCCGGATGCTTGGCTTCTTCGTTTCTGATGGAATGTTATTTTTCCGGTGGAGGATTTGTATTTCGGAGCCACCGGCAGATATCCCTTCATATTGGGTTTGAAATAAAAGTATTCGGGTACCGCTATCGTCACGGTCTGGCGTTTTATTGGAATGTCGTATTGCAGATCAATTTCATCTATGGAAAAAAAAGGGGAACTTTTTCGGTATTCATATTCAATGACACTGCCTTCCTGAACATTCGGAAGGGTGAACTTTTCCTCGTCGTAATAGGCATGGGCATTGGTGGAAAATACATTCGATTTATTTAGTTTGTGTTCCGCAATTTCTCCGTTGGCAAGGGAATAGGTATAGGCCTTCAGACCCAATAGGGATTCTCTATCACTACCGTTTTTGTATAATTTTTCGGTGACCGTTGCATAATCGAATCCTTCTTTGGAATAAATCTTTACCCGCTCGTGTACCGCCGTTACTATTTGAAATCCTCGCGACTCTTGGTAACTGAAACGCACGTTCACGTCCCGATATAAAACTGCTGCAGGGACAGATGGGTCGTGTGGATG
>JBAUIP010000496.1:0-5442 GCA_049683055.1 Pricia sp. | reverse complement strand
CCAAATCACTTCAAAAACCTTAAATACCCTTTGGGATTGTTCAAAAACGACCTGGTGACCGTGTAGTGTTCGGTCTCCTCCAAGGCTACCTCTTTCATACGGTCTTCGGTGACCTCGTAAATGGTCGCCCCGGGGTAGGCCATCAGCATCGGGGAATGGGTCGCGATGATGAATTGGGACATCTGCGATTGCAGGTGCTCGCGGATAAAATAAATGAGCGATAGTTGTTTGGAGGGGGATAGCGCGGCCTCTGGCTCATCGAGCAAAAAAATGCCCCGGCGGTCGATTTTTTCTTGCATGATTTTTAGATAGGCTTCCCCGTGCGAGAAGCCTTGCAGGTCTTGACCATAATTTTTGCGGACGTGGTGAATTTGATAGTTGGCACTGTCCTTCATCTGCTGGATGATGTGCTCGGGCACTTCGCCGTGCAGACTATCGAGCTGCCCGTGCATTTTGGAATCCTGACGGTCGATGCTGTTAAGGAAATCCCCGAAATCTTCGGCGCGGAAAAAGAAGCCAACGCTACGTTCGATGGCCCATTCCAGTTTTAGGTAGGGCAATAAGGCCTTGGCGGCCTCGAAGCCTTTTTTGCCGTATCCGGCCCCGTCCATGTGGGGAAGTTGCAGGCGAAACGCAAGGGTTTCCAGCAATGTGGATTTTCCAGTGCCGTTGTCGCCTATAATAAAGGTAACAGGGGATTTAAACTTAATGTATTTTGCATATCTAACTGCTGGAATGTCGAATGGAAATGGGTTAGTTCTTTCCGAGTCGATGGTAAGGGAAGAAAGGTAAGACATTCCGGAACGATTTTAAGCCCGTGCCGTTAGCGATTTAAAGAACACAAAGCCAAAACCGACGAACAACATTAGGTGAAACGGAAAGAGTCCGAAGTCGTTCAAGGGGATGGCACTGTACATGCCGAAAAGGAAGTACAACATCAGAATGGCCTCCAAAATCATATTGGGAGACAATTTTTTAGTAAGGTATTTGTTGCCTTTCCACGAATCGGTCAAATTATTCAGGTTGAACTTGGGCGTACGAACGAACTCACTGCGCTTGCCCATATGGCCCTCGAGCACGGCAATGGAATTGTGCAAAGAAAATCCGAGCGCGACCGAAAAGAAGGTAAAAAAGAGCTTGATGTAGTCCACAAAATTATCGAAGCTGCTGCCCTGAATGCTTTTATAGGTAAACCAGTAGCAGACGAATAAGATGATGGTGCTCAACACGAAGAAGCTCAATAGCGAAAACACAATATCAAATTGCGGGTAGAGCTGCTTGATGTACATGGCGGGAATGCTTAAGATTGATACCAAGAAAACACATAAGAACATCGAACTGTTCAATAGGTGCATTACCCCATGGAATTTTGTCTTAAAGGAAATATTCTTCGCCGTAACAACGCTCATCACTGATTTACGGAAATTCTCCGCCCCACCCTTGTTCCATCGGAATTGCTGCGATCGAGCGGCGCTGATAACTACGGGCAGTTCGGCGGGGGTTTCCACATCTTCCAAATACTTGAACTTCCAATCTTTCAGTTGGGCGCGGTAGCTTAGGTCGAGGTCTTCGGTGAGGGTATCGCCCTCCCAATTGCCGGCATCGAGGATGCATTCTTTGCGCCAAATGCCCGCGGTACCGTTAAAGTTGATAAAATGTCCTTTAGCGTTGCGGCCTACCTGTTCCAAAGTGAAATGGGCGTCCAGCGCGAAAGCCTGAATCCGGGTCAAAGTGGAATAATCCCGATTGATATGCCCCCAGCGGGTCTGTACCACACCGATTTCGGGGTCTTTAAAGTAGATAACGGTTTTTTTCAACCAATCGCCCTCGGGCAGAAAATCCGCGTCAAAAATAGCGACAAATTCCCCTTTGGCGACTTCGAGGCCTTCTTTTAAAGCCCCGGCCTTGAATCCTTGGCGGTTGGTGCGGCGGATATGCTGTATGTCGAGTCCCGTTTCCTGCAGTTCGCGCACCCATTTGGCGGTATCGACGACGGATTCATCGGTGGAATCGTCCAGTACCTGAATCTCGAGTTTGCTTTTAGGATATTCTATTTTGGCAATGTTCTCCAACAGCCGTTCCATCACGTATTCTTCATTGTAGACGGGCAGCTGAATGGTTACAAAGGGAATTTCCCGAGGGTCGAGCAGATTGAATTTTGGCGCGGTCTGGTTGCGGTGTTTATATCCGAGATAGTTGACCAAAAGGTTTAACTGGGCGAGACTGTAAAAGAATATCAGCAACAAGGCTATGCTGTAAATGGCAAGTATGATGTAAGAAACTACTAATCCCATATTATTTCATCTACTATCCTTTATCGAGGGCGCAAAAATAATCTTCCTTCGAAAATCCGTTTACCCTAATAAAAATTTGTTATAGCTTATTTGAGGCTGTATTTAAAAATCCACCCCAATATTTTAATGCCCGCAAATATACTACCTTTTACGGTACCCGACACTTTTGAAATACCTATTCTTTTTTTGTAACGTACTGGAACTTCGGTATATGTCAGGTTTTTCTTTAGAGCCTTCAGCTGCATCTCCACGGTCCAGCCATAGGTCTTGTCCTCCATGTTGAGGGTTAACAACTTATCATATTTTATGGCCCTGAACGGACCCAAATCGGAATACCGGGCCCCAAAAAGCAGTTTCATCAGAAAGGTCGCCAACCAGTTACCGAAGACCTGCTGGGGCGTCATACTACCCTCTTCCCTTAGTCGCTTCACACGGGCACCGATTACAAAATCCACATCATCTTCCAAAATGGGTGCTACCACTTTGTCGAGTTCTTCGGGGTAATCACTGTAGTCTCCATCGATAAATACGATAATATCCGGATGTTTGGATTGCCGCGCCACGTAGTCCATTCCCTTCAAACAGGCATATCCGTACCCCTTTCTTTCCTCGGACAAGACGGTAGCTCCCGCCAATCGGGCGTTCTCGACAGTCTTGTCGGATGAATTATTGTTGACAACTATTACTTCAGAGACCGAATCGGGAATATCGCCAACGACCTCTGCGATGGAATCGGCTTCGTTAAAGGCGGGGATGATGACCTTAATAATTGGATTTAGTTTTAGCGGGGCGGTCATTCTGTTTAAGGCCTGTCTTTAAAGCAATGTTATTCTAATGTTGTGTTAAGCCTGTTTCCGGTTTACCAATGTCATCAGATCCACGTCGTTACCCAAAAGAATCTCATTGCCGTCGATACGGTTTTCCAAAGGTCCGTTTTCCAGTTTCAGTACCCCGCGCGGACAAACGGCGGAGCAGATGCCACAGCCCACGCAGCTCGACCGTACGATATTCTCCCCTTTTTGGGCGTAGGCCCGTACGTCGATGCCCATTTCGCAGTAGGTGGAACAGTTGCCGCAGGAAATACACTGTCCCCCGTTGGTCGTGATTCGGAATTTGGAGAACAAGCGCTGCTGAAAGCCCAGGATTGCGGCCATTGGGCATCCGAAACGGCACCAGACCCGACTACCGAAAATGGGGTAAAATCCGACCCCGATGACACCGCTGAACATTGCCCCGATGACAAAGCCATAAGCCCTTTTCAATTCGTAGTCGGGAAAGAAAAACAGTTTACCGGGACTGCTAAAATAAGTGAACAACAAAATGGAAATCACTACGACGAAATAGCCAACGGCCCCGTATTTGGCGTCTTTGGCCAGGGTTTCGCGTTTGAACAGCATTGCCCAGAGAAAAATAGCGGTCAAGATAGCGATGATTCCCCAGATAAAAACCTCTTTCGACAGCCACAGGTTGTCGTATTCCTTAAGCTCGCTATCTTTTGTATAGACAAAAGTATTTCTGTTAACGTCGGTCAACGCGGCATTTTCGCCCGCTGCAACTCGGTTCAACTCCGTTTTGTTGTCCACCTCTGATATAATGCCATAGGGAATGGTAATGCCTTCCGTTTTTTCGATGGTAGGCGGCTGATTGGCATCCGCTTTATGTAAAAAGATGACACTTTTCGCGCCCGCCTCTTGGGCCGCCAGTATCCGTTCGCCGATGGCTTTACCCTCCGGATTGCTCATGACGATTACCTGATTGTCGAGGTTACTCCATTTGGAAATAGATTGCGATTCGCTCCCCCTCAAATAGGAAAATACGACAGCCGTGGTCATCACGGTAACAAAAACCACGACACTGTGAACGACCCATCGCTCGACCTTCCATGCCACCATGCGCTTGTCGCTCAAATGCCGGAAGGGATCCCCGGCGGTTTCGGCCAAGCCGCCACATCCGCAGACCCAGCTGCAGTACCATCGCTTCCCATATTTATAGGTAAGGATTGGCGTGATTACAAAAATGGATAGTACGCCGAATATTAGCATCATCAATCCGACATTGCCTGCACTCAGAAATTCGTTGATTTTATAGCCGGCGAACAGTTCGTAGTTCAACGGCCATACATTCTTAAAATCGTAGTACGGCTGGTTCAATCGAACGAGTATTTCCGGAATGATAAAGGCAAGGCTCAGCTGGAAGAACATCACCGATATCGTTCTGAGTATTTCATAGCGGTTGTGACGGTATTTCCAGATAAACTTGATTCCAAAAGCCAAAATGGCCAAGGTATACAGGGTGCCGTAAACGAACCATTGGCTGGCCGGGTTGCCGCTCAGCATCTTGCTTAGCGGGTCGAAAAGGGAGATAATGCCATCGTTGTTACCCTCTTTGACCATTCCAAGATACTCTGGAAACCAGTAGAGCACAACATAGAATAAGGTCAGGATAATTCCCAGCAACCAGGCCGAAAGTCCTTTCGAGGAAATGGACTTAAAATAAACCCCATCGTTTTTAATGCCCTCGTGCTTGCCTAGGTAAGCATCCTTGGCGAACCATATGGTGCCTACCGATATTGCGGTCAGCGATAGCGTCAACATAAGCCCTTTGTTCGGGAAATCGACGTTGAAGAGCGCCGCAAAAAGAACAGCAAGGCCCGTTAATCCGATGAAGGTCGCTATTTTTTGTTGGGTGCTAAGGGCCTTGGGCGGTTCGCCCGCTAGGGACATACTTCGTTGAAAATCGCTCATCGTTGTGTCAGGTTTAAAATTCGTTTCCAGCTTTTCTTTTTCGGCCGGATGCTAATTCCGAATTCCGAATTGTATTTTGAAATAATATCCTCTTCATAATGGTCGTAGAACTCCGGATCGAAGTTGGCATCCCTCAGGTATTCCATCACGTGGTCGACATCGCGTTTCTCGGTCAGCCACCGGTCGATGACCCCATGCCGCAGCCGGATACCGAAGGTGTTGATGCCCAAGAATTTCCGATCTTTTTTATGATAGGATATAGTAATGCATTTGGTATCGTCATCCTGGCGCCAATGGAACTGGTCTTCATAATCCTTTCGCCGCTCCTTCGAAAACACCCAACCGTAGGTCTGGTACTCGATATCGAAAAACTTGGCGCTATTGAACCAATGTCCGGGGTTGTA
>JBAUIP010000495.1:0-3574 GCA_049683055.1 Pricia sp. | reverse complement strand
ATCGAACTCCGTCTGGAGCCTTTTCAATGATCGGCGAGAGCGAATTTGGATCGGTTATTATAACGAAGGGGTGGGCATCAACGACCGATCCTACGACAAATTTAGCGATATTGAGAGCTTGCCCAGCGTATCGAATTCCTTACAGTCCGGGTCCGTCACCGGTATTACAAAGGATGGTCGCGGACGGTTTTGGATCGGAATGAACGGCGGGGGCGTCGATGTCTACAATCCTAAAAATCAGGGCTTCGTTCATTTGTCGGATACCGAAAATCCCATTGCCTCGGGCCTTACGGCACTGGATGTCCAGACCGTATTCATGGACAGCAAGGATAATTTTTGGGTCGGCACCTGGAATTCAGGCATCTTTTACCTCGAAAGGGATGGCAAGACTTTTAAGAATTTCAATATCGGTACCACGGACGGCGCCATCAAGTCCAATCGTATCTTAAGTTTCGCCGAGGATGACCAAGGGGTTATTTGGATTGGGACTTTTCTTAATGGATTACATTCCTACCATCCGGAAACCAGGGAGTTCAAGTTTTACGATACGCCACCGTTTACCGCCCACGAAATCATCTATGCCGATATCAGGAAGGTTTTGGTCGATAGTGAGGGTTCGCTCTGGCTGGGCACGACCAGGGGACTCTTCAAAATCGAAAGGAATGGCCGGACGGATTTTAAGGTACTGCCGATGACCGAGGCGATGTACGAGCCTATTGGCAACGGGTCGGGAAGCCATTCGGTACTTTCCCTTTTCGAGGATGGAGACGGCAATTTTTGGATCGGCACTGACGGCGACGGATTGTGCAAATACGATAGGCAGAACGATGCTTTCACTTGGTTCGGCCAGGGCGAGGGCATGGAACAGGAAACGGTGTCGGCCATTACGGAAAGCGGAAAACATCTGTGGTTCGGGGGGAACAAGGGCCTCAGCAAATTGGATATCGAATCGGGCTCCTTGGTCAACTTCACCAAGCAAGATGGACTTTTAGCCAACGATTTCAACAACAATTCCGTTTTTAAGGATGATGATGGTAGCCTTTATTTCGGCAGTTATAAAGGAGTCAATTATTTCATGCCCGGTACCATCCCGCTCAACCAAAATTCGCCTACGCTCTACTTTTCCGCCCTCAAACTGTTCAACAAGTCCGTGGAACCCGGTGCCAAGGGCTCCCCATTGCAAAACGTACTCTCGCAGACCCCGAACCTAAAACTGGGACACGATCAGTCGGTATTTACCATCGACTATGTCGGAATTAACTATACACGACCCGAACAAAACGAATATGCCTATATGTTGGAGGGTTTCGAGGATGCTTATAACTACGTAGGCAATTCGCGGAGCGCCACCTATACCAATCTTCCGAAAGGCAACTATGTTTTTAAGGTCAAGGCCGCCAACAATGACGGGCTCTGGAACGAAGACCCCATTTCACTGCCCATCGAAATCGTGCCGCCTTGGTGGGCTACCAATCTGGCTATCGCCTGTTATTTTATAGCGACCCTCTTGCTCCTGTTCCTGGCCTACCGCATTTTTTATGATAGGATAAAGGAAAGGCGCATGATCAAACTCGAAAGGGAAAGGCGGGTGCAGGAAGAGGCATTGAACGACCGAAAAATCCAGTTTTTCACCAATATCTCCCACGAGTTCCGAACGCCCTTGACCTTGATTACCAATCCCTTGGCCGACATCATGGACGATACCGGTACGGTACTGCCGAAAAAAGTCCGTGACAAGCACCGGGTCATCCAGAAAAATACCGCCCGACTTTCCCGATTGGTCGATGAGCTATTGGATTTCAGAAAGTTGCAGCTCGACAAAATGCCGGTCAGGGCATCCCGGATCGATGCCGTGCCCTTCGTGAGGGAAATTACCGACTACTTTGAGGATGAAGCCCTGCAGCGCAACATCCTATTATCCGTAGAATCCGACGCCGAGGAACTGATTGTCTGGTCAGATGCGGGCATGTTGGAAAAAATCGTCTTCAACATCCTATCCAACGCCTTTAAGGCCACCCCCGAAAACGGTGCGGTAAGCGTGAGTGTCTCTAGCTGCGACAGCAACGTGGCCTTTCCTCTGATCGATAACGATAAACTGTTGCCGGCCATGGAAATCCTTATCACCGACACCGGGTCCGGCATCAAGAAAAAAGAATTGGACCATATTTTCGAGCGGTTCTACCAGGCCGAGGAGATGAACCAACAGTACTATGGCGGTACGGGTATCGGGCTGGAGGTCGTTCGCAATTTTGTCGCACTTCACAAGGGCAAAATCGAAGTGGACAGTGAGGAGAAAAGTGGAACTGCGTTCAAGATTATCCTTCCTTTGGGCAATGAGCATTTTGAGTTCAAGGAACTTTTCTTGAAGAAAGAGTCTGCGGAAGCGCTATCCGAGGAGATGGAGGACATTCCTATGGCATCCGAGGAAACGGTCGACAAAACATCCACTAAAAAGAATACCCTATTATTGGTCGAGGATAATGCCGAACTGCGGAGCTACCTTAAAGATGCCCTGAAACGGGATTATATCATCACCGAGGCCGCCAATGGAAAAGAGGCCTTGGCCCTTGCGGGGAAACTGATTCCCGATATCATCGTCACCGATGTCGTCATGCCCGAAATGGACGGAAAGGAATTCTGTACCCGATTGCGCGATGACCTCAAGACCAGCCATATACCCGTTCTGATGCTGTCGGCCAAGGCCATGGGCGATGATTTGGTCGAGGGTATCGAGGCCGGTGCCGATGTCTATCTGAGCAAACCCTTCGAGATGAAGGTGTTGCAATCGCAGTTGAAACAGCTCATCTTGAACCGCCAATTGCTGTTCAACAAATATTTCGGCGGCATCGTCAAAACGGGAATCGATGATAGCGGCAACTCGCTCGATAAGGACTTTATCACCAAGGTACTCAAATACGTACACGCCAATATCGACGACCCCAACCTCAACGTCGAGAATTTGGCAGACGAGCTTCAGTTAAGCCGAAGCCAGCTATACCGTAAAATCAAGGCCCTGACCGGCCAGACCGCCAACCAGTTCTTAAGGGCCGTGCGTTTGGAGAAATCCAAAGAAATGATTCTCGAAGGCAACGATTCGATCGGCGAGATTAGTTTTAAGGTCGGCTTTTCGTCGCCATCCTATTTTACAAGTTGTTTTAAGTCCCATTTTGGGATTTTGCCCACGGAGGTCAAGGAAACAGTGGAGTAAACAAGGTGTGGATTTTGCCAAAACCTCAATTATTACAGCAATTGCTTCAAATCTAATAATTGTTGCATCCTTTTTTATCGGATATTTATAACCTAAACCATCTATCCTATCAAACAATGAAAAGAATTGCAAGAGCCCTATTTTTTGCCACCCTCATCCTACCACTGACCCACTGTACCGAAAAGCCCGATAAGAAAGAGGATGCCGCGGTCACGGAAAAACCATCCTTAAAAAGTGCGTTTTCCAAAGATTTTACCATCGGTGCCGCCATCAACGGCGCCCAGATTATGGAAGAGGATACTGCGGCCGTCCGATTATTGAAGACGGAATTCAATAGCATTACGCCCGAAAATGTCATGAAGTGGG
>JBAUIP010000494.1:0-6075 GCA_049683055.1 Pricia sp. | reverse complement strand
ATCAACGGCAGCAGGAATTGGTATCCTTCGAGAAAAAAATGATTGCACAGAGCGAGGCCCTTTCCGCTTTGGTAGATTCCGTCAGCGACGGATTACCGAAAGGGCATAAAAAGGCCTTAGAGGGCCTACAGAGTACTTTTGAACAAGAGTTGAGCGAATATTCCAGCACTCCCGATACTGCAAAGAAACTAAATTTCGCCCGGGATCTCACCGAATGTTTTTCGCAAATGGCCCTCTTGGCGAGGGACATCGCCGCCCTGCCCAATCGGCAAAAAGAATTGGAGGAACTCTATCAAGACGCCGTTTGGAACCCTTTTATGGCCACTGTCATGAAGGAGGAAGTCAAAAAGCGTATCAAGTCGGCCTATCGAAAGGTACTGGTACCCTATTTTTTGGAGCGGGCCACTACCATCGACTGTCAAAATATCGAGCAGTTACTTAATGAAATGGCCTTTGTCGATAAGCGGATGCAACAGTTGCGCAAAGAGGATACGCGAAAGATGGAGCGAAAACTTCGGCGGGTAGACGACCCTCAAAGGATACTGAAATTGATCGGTCCATCCGAAAAAATCGATACCAACGACGACAACGACGAAGATTGACAATGAAAGTATCCATTCTACATTTGTTCGGTACGCTTGCCTTGGTTTTCTTACTTCATCCTTCTGCGTCGGCCCAAGAAAAGGAGGGGGAAGTATTGCCAGCGGAAACAGAATACAAAGACCCGGTGACCAAGGTCTGGTTCAACACCTATGGCAAAATTAGGGTCGCAAAGCGCTTCTATTGGGACGCCCAGACCCATTTTCGCTTTCAGGAAACCGATGATGTGCGATACATGGGCCAGATTGCACAAATTTACAACCGGCACGCCTTGGCCTATATCTATTCCAGTAAGGTCAACTTTAGCTTAGGGGGGGTACTGCGGCTCAATTTCAATACCGATGAGGAATCGATTGACCGCAATTTGGTTCCCGAATGGCGTATCTGGCATCAATATCAATTCGCCCAGCCTATTTGGTCGGCGATGATCTACCATCGTATACGGATCGAACATCGGTGGACGCAGGGTTTTGAAGACAATAGCGAATATATCTTCCGGAACCGTTGGCGCTATCTGTTCCGGGCCAAGATTCCTCTGAACAGTCACAAACTAAAACCTAAGACCTTGTACATCGCGCCCGAATCGGAATTGATTATGCAGAGCGGGAAGCCGGTGGTCGGTAGCGCGATGGAAGATTTGCGCTTGACCACCACTTTAGGCTATATTCTGACCCCGCGGTTGACCATTGCGGGAGGGTTTATGTATACCATGGGACAGGATTTAAAGAACGCGGGCGACTTCAAACAGAATTATGTCTTCCGTTTTCATATGTATTATTCCCCCGATTTTCGGCGGGTTAGGAACAAACTGCCGGATGTCCATTTGGATGATTAAGGATCCGATAATTGGATAAAAGAGACCGTACATCTTAAAAAAAATCCCTGAACAGTTAAACTGCCAAAACCATGGATCAGAAAGAAAGCAGAAGTTTCAAAAAAAGAAGGGCGGTACCTTATGTATTGGTGGCTATCGCCGCTGCGGCCGCCGCTTTTTTCGCCATTCGATCCCAAAGTCTTGAGCAGCAATTAGAGGAAACTACGGTGAAGCAGACACAGCTCGAGCAGCGCCAAATCGGGTATCAGGAGTTGATACAAATCGATTCTTCCCTTATCGACGGAGAATACGGAGCCGCGCTCCGGGCCTACAACGAAGAGCTCCAAAATGAAAGCGGCCAGGACAGCGTACGTCTGGCGCTTCGCATCGCCTTGGCCAAGCAGCTATCGCGATACCGGTCCGACTACAGGAGCCAAGAGGAACTTGATGAGATGCGAAAGGCCGACTCCCTAGAAATGAACCAAAAGGCATCGCCAAGGGAAATCCGCGACTACGATGCCGTCAGTTTTGAACTGGAAAAAGCCAAGGTGCAGCTGGGCAGAATGCGCCAACAACTTAAGGAAAAATCCTTTGGGGAATACTTGAGCTTTGAGAGCGAAAAAGGCAACCAAATGCATTACGTAGGCCAAGTAAAACAGGGTAAAGCCAATGGATATGGTGTCGCATTACTGGATACCGGTAGCCGTTACCAGGGGGAATGGAAAAACAATAAACGGCACGGCGAAGGCACCTTTTACTGGCCTGACGGCGAATACTATGAAGGCTCCTATGTCAACGATAAGCGCAAGGGCGGCGGCACCTACCACTGGCCCAATGGTGAAAAATACGTCGGCCAGTGGGAGGCCGATAAGCGCAACGGTCGAGGTACGTTCTACGGAGAAGACGGTAAGGTGGTCACCCAAGGCGTCTGGAAAGACGATAAATTGGTGGAAGAGGACGAAAAGAGTTAAGTCGAATGCCGCGATACTATCTTTTCAGGGAAAAGTGACCGTTGAAATCGGTAATGCCGTCCAACTCGACCTTGAACCAGTAATCCGCTGCAAATAGGGGTTTGCCTTGCAACATTCCGTCCCAACCGATTTCGCTCGCGCCCATCTGGTCTAATAACTTTCCGTACCGATCAAAGATGGAAACTGTTGCGTTCGGGAATTCCTGTATTCCCTCAATCTGCCAAAAATCATTGGCCCCATCCGCGTTCGGGGTAAAAAATCTGGGATAATCAACGAGCACCACCTTCTCGGAGTACTCACCACAGCCATTCTTATCCCTGACCGTGGCGATAAATACACCTCCGGATAGGCCATCGAAGAAATTGTCCTTTTGATAGTTCTTTTGGTCGATGGAATATTCAAAGTCCCCATCCCCGGTCGCCAATATTTCTATGGAATTATCCCCTGTCAGCTGTGAAAAGACTATTTCGGAAATGGTCGGCAATTTAGACCGGACCATCTCAAAAGTGAATTCGTTCTCGGCGTAGACTCCGTTTTTGGTTTCCCCAACCTTAAGTCTATAGGTACCTGCTTCGAACAATTCCGCCTCAAAAGTTTCCGATATCAGGTTGCCATTTTCATCTGTCCAATTCCAAGTATCGAAATCCGGATTTGAAGACAATCGTAACGACGGCTCTAGATCACAAAGGGAGTATCGTTCTTCCAAATCGATAGCAGGTAGCTCGTTGACTACGAGTTTCAAAGCAATCTCCCGATAGCATAACGGATTATCCGGATTTGCAACATGAACCTCTATTGTCTCGGACCAAGCCGACCTATTGGTATAATCACTAGGCAAAGGTGTAGGGATTTCCGTGCCTAGATGATCAAAAAAGGTGATGATGGCATTTTCTCCGGACGAATTCAGTTGGCCCTCGACCGAGGAAAGATTGAAAACCGAGAGTCCGTCCCCATAGTCGTAATTGTATATAGTCGACAGTGCCGTAGCTTCGGGAGCATCGGTTACTTCCAGATACAGCACCGTTTCCGAATGACAGGAAGCCGATGGTTCGGAAACCCGAATGATGATTTCGTCACTGTAAGGAACCGCATTGGCCAGTGGATTAGGCAAGGGACTGGGAAGCTCGTTGCCATCGCTGTCGAAGTACGATACCGTCAATCCCGTCTGACCGTCCAATACCTCCGATTCTATGTGGGTAGTATCGAAACCACGATTGATACCATCATTATTTTGACTGCATCCGAGTAGGGGCAGAGGTTGCTTGATTCGAGGTCCTCCAACGGTCAGCTGCATGCCATTGCTCTGGACACAATTTTCCTCGGAAGCTATCATAATTCGATAGGTATCGGCATAAACGACACCTGTCGGTACGGTGGCGGTGATTTGGTCGCTGGAATCGGAAACGATACTTCCGACCAAAGTCTTATTTTCAAAACTTCCCCTGCTATCGCTCAAATAAGCGGAAAAAACGGTGCCGGGATCGAAGTCTCCCGATAATTGAAAGGAAAGGTCAAACGTATTGCCCTCGCACAACACCGGAAACGGTTGTGGTTCTAGTTTGATGTTTTTGAGCAAATCAGGGTATACGGAAAGATAGATTTGTCCCTCTTTCTCGAAGACTACATCCACATCATCGTACAACGGGTTTCTATCGATATTGTGGCTTATGCCATTGGCGACTTTTATGGGCGTACCGAAATTTTGCCCCTGGTTATAGCTGATGTTCATCATTAGATCGCCAACCTCGTTTCTATAACCATCGATAAGGGTGCCGCGGTCATCGGCGAACAAGGTTCGGCCCTCGATATCGCCTACATTCGACCCCAATGCGATTCGGGTCGTCGAACCGTCGGCGACATCGATTTTATAGCCTTCGTTGTGGGTGCTACCCCCACCGGCCACAAAAATAAAGGTGCCACAGGGTCCATCGCTGAGGGCGTAGCTGGAGTAGAATACTAATCCGGGCGGATTTAATGTCATCGGCACGTAATTGGCACCGGAGTCGTCACTGCGAAAAAGATAGAGCGTAGGATCATCAGAAGGAAAATAAACGGTACCGTTCTGATCGGTCCTGATATCCGCATACACATATCCTCTCATATCGGTGACCGAAAAATCACCATCACCGCCGGTATGGTTGGCATAAATGACCGACCCCGCGGTATCGGTGAGATGGATGCTGTTTTGAAAAGTGTTCATGTGAACGGCCCTGCCTAGGCCCGGACCGACGGCAATCGGTGCGCTGAAAGTGGCCCCTGTATCAGTGCTTCTGCAAAGATAAATGCTGCTGCCGTTGTCCCATGCTACAAAAAGGACTCCCGAGTCGTTGATGGCAATCTCCGGTTCAAACGAGCCATCGACAACAGCTACGCTAGGCAAAAAACTAGCTCCCCGATCGGTACTTTTGGCCACTCGTATTCCGGCCGTACCTACGAAAGCCACGTAGATGGTACCATCGGCAGCTATAGCCAGATTTCGACTCGTGTTGGCTGAACCTATAGAATTGGCTTCCCCAGTATCACTGACCAGGATATTCGCAAATAACGGGTCTTGAGCGTTTAGGTTTATGGAAGTTAATAGAGCTAAAAGCAGGGTCGTCAATGTAGACCCAAAAGAAGGGGGACAGATACTTTTCATATAGTTTGAGCTTTGCGTCCTAACGGGTAAATACCGTTTTGAGAGGCTGGAAAATGGGTCCAACAAAAACGGATGTTCTTTGATCGTTAGGGGCGAAGATTACCCTAAATGGGGAAGTTTTCCATGGATATTAGCCCAACCGCATTTATTTTCGTCCATATGATTTTGAGGCAAGTATCCCATCTATCCCCAGTACCCTAATGGAAGGGCTCAACGAAATAAATGTGATGCTTAAGACCGGACTGGAACGAGCTTAAGTAGTGATTGAGGTTAGCGAAACTCTAAATACCATCTTCTCGGATGAGAATGGAAGCTATACGATTTTGGGATTGAACGAAGTAATATACATACCGACTAGACGATTATACCCATCAATAATATTCCTAACCCACTGCACAAGAGATGCTTATTACGGTAAGAAATATCTGTTACGAATTAATAGGAATACTACTTCAATAGCTATATATTTAATAACAGCAAAAGGGTTGATTTTTAAGCAACCCAAAATTATTCACTTTTAATTTACAAACAATTATGAAGAACACTTTGCAAAACCCCCGAATGGCGGGTGAGTCCAATCCTATGATTGGCAGATCCGCAAACCATGCCGCATCCGGTCACCGTATCAAAGGTACCTTTTCAAGACTTGTTGGCATTTCATGTCTATCATTGGCCTTATTTTTTACCGCATGTTCGGAAGAAACTCCGGAGACCGATGCACCAGAAATTTCCGCAACCCAAGAACAAGCCACCCTTGCACTGGCTCCGGATCCCGCTAGCCCGATTTTCATGGAGAACACTGGTTCAACCTCAAAAAGGGCCAACGATTCAGGCGGTAATGACCGCGGTCGTTTTAATATTACAATACAATATGTCGTACCCCCTACCGATAGGCAGCGAGAGGTTTTTGATGAGGCCGCCGGACGGTGGGAAAGCATCATAATTAAGGATGTTCCATCGGCTGAAGGTCCGTTTCCTTCCGCTTTCGGTGGGCAAGATTCCATTAGAGGTACCATTGACGATATCATTATCGAAGTGGCGCTGGCCCCTAT
>JBAUIP010000493.1:0-1515 GCA_049683055.1 Pricia sp. | reverse complement strand
CATAAAATGTGCGGCCCGACCGGAGTGGGAATGCTGTACGGAAAAGAAGAATGGCTAAAGAAACTCCCGCCCTATCAGGGTGGTGGCGAAATGATCGCTGAGGTTACTTTTGAGAAGACCACCTACGCCGACCTGCCCCATAAGTTCGAAGCAGGCACCCCGAACATCTGCGGCGGAATTGCCTTCGGAGCTGCGCTCGACTATATGGACAACATCGGGTTCGAGGCCATTGCGGATTACGAACATGAGCTTTTGGAGTACGCCACTGAAAAACTACTCGAAATCGAAGGCCTTAAAATTTATGGCACTGCCAAGAAAAAAACATCAGTAGTTTCCTTTAACATTGATGGCATTCACCCCTACGATATCGGTACGATTCTGGACAAACTGGGTATCGCAGTCCGCACTGGTCACCATTGTGCCCAACCGATAATGGACTTTTATAAGATTCCCGGTACGGTACGGGCCAGCTTCTGCTTTTACAACACGACGGAAGAAGTCGATGTCTTGGTAGAAGGGGTTAAGAGGGCAAAAAATATGCTGCTTTGATGTTGATGGCTTGGTTTATCCTAAAAGCGCAACATTTTTGGAAATTGACAGTTCGTTTGGGAAAATCTACCAGTTACTAGTTCTATCTGAATAACCCAACTACCTTTTAAAATTGCGGTTAAGACCGCTTATTCGCCTCGTTGATATACTTCTGCAACGCCATGGTCATGGAAGGAGTCTCAGGAGTGGGCGCCTTAATGTCAATACGGAGTCCCGCGTCGGTAGCGGCGTCTATCGTAGAGTTGCCGAAAACGGCGATTCGGGTTTCCTTCTGATCGAAATCCGGAAAGTTTTGGAGTAGGGATTCGATGCCTGAGGGACTAAAAAAGACCAAAACGTCATAATACACATTTCGAAGATCGGAGAGATCACTAATGACCGTTTTGTAAAAAACGCCCCTTTTCCATTCGATATCCAAATCATTCAAAATCTCTGGAACCATATCCTTTAGGGCATCCGAAGAGGGCAAAAGGAATTTTTCGTTCTTGTATTTCTTGAACAGCGGCACCAATTCCTGAAAATTGCGCTTTCCAACGTAGATTTTCCGCTTGCGGTATACCACATATTTTTGAAGGTAATAGGCCACGGCCTCCGACTGACAAAAATACCGCATAGAATCGGGTACTTTAAAGCGCATTTCCTCGGCAATTCGAAAAAAATGGTCAACCGCATTCCGGCTGGTCAATATGATGGCGGTGTAGTTCTTAAGATCGATTTTTTGCTGACGCACCTCCTTGGCATCGACCCCCTCGACGTGGATAAAAGGCCTAAAATCGACTTTTACTTTTTCCTTATCGATTAGCCTAGAGTATGGGGAATTTTCGACCTTCGGTTCCGGCTGCGATACCAGTATCGTCTTTACTTTCGTCATAGTGAACCTAGTTGTTTGAGATAACTACCAATGATAATGAACGGCGCGATTTCGAGGGCGCAAAGGTACAAAATAAAATAGAAAAAGTAGTTTGC
>JBAUIP010000492.1:0-5452 GCA_049683055.1 Pricia sp. | reverse complement strand
CTATGAACATAGGTTATTAACAATTGTTCATAACAACAGACGGCCCGCCGGAAAGAATATTCCGACGGGCCGTCTGTTTAAATCTGTAAGGGATGGATTACGAACGTACCTCCTTGATACGGGCTTTCTTGCCGGTAAGTCCCCTGAAATAGAAAATACGGGCTCTTCGTACCTTTCCTTTTTTGTTGATTTCCACTTTTTGAAGGGCGGGCATGTTGATGGGGAAAATACGTTCTACCCCCACGGTACCGGACATTTTACGAATTGTAAAGGTCTCGGTCGATCCGCTACCCCTTCTTTGAATTACGACCCCTTTGAAAAACTGGGTTCGTGTTTTTTCGCCTTCCTTGATTTCGTAGTAAACGGTAATGGTGTCCCCGGCTGAAAATTCCGGGAATTCCTTTTTCGGGACGAACTCGTTCTCTACAAATTGAATCAATGAATCCATGATACTTGTTTAAGGTTATGTTTTGGCCAACATACACGATTTTCGTCAGAGGTTGGTTTAACAGGATGCAAAATTAGGGTTTCTGTCGGAACTGGCAATTTTTTTCGGGATTTTTCATTCCAAAAGGTCGGGCCGCAAGCTTTCCGTTCGTTTCTGCGCTTCGGCTTCCCGCCATTGTTCAATTTTGGCAAAATGGCCGCTCAGCAGTACATCGGGTACTTTCATGCCTTTATATTCCGCGGGACGGGTGTAGACGGGCGGGGCCAAAAGATTATCCTGAAATGTATCGGTCAGGGCCGAAGTTTCGTTGTTGAGCACTCCCGGAAGCAGTCTAATAATGGCGTCACAAAGAATTGCTGCACCCAGTTCCCCGCCGGACAACACATAGTCGCCCACTGAAATTTCACGGGTGATCAGTGCTTCGCGAACCCTATGGTCAACGCCCTTATAATGTCCACAAAGAATAATGAGATTGCCCGCTAATGAAAGACTGTTCGCCATTTTCTGGTCCAATGTCTTTCCATCGGGAGTCATATATATAATATCATCGTATTCCCGTTCCACTTTTAGGGCGGATATGCATTTGTCGATCGGCTCGATCATCAGCACCATGCCGGCCCCGCCCCCGAACTGGTAATCGTCCACCTGGTTGTAACTTTTATCAGTGTAGTCCCGCAGGTTGTGAAAATGTACCTCGACCAATCCCTTTTCAATGGCCCTTTTCATGATGGAGGCCTCAAAAGGACTTTTTAGGAGTTCGGGAAGTAAGGTGATAATATCGATACGCATTCTTTTGCTATTTTTTCGGAATCTATCGGCTTACTGCTTCACCGGATTGTTTTCTAGAATCGGATGCCCTTTCGGGGTCGGACGTTCTTTATAAATAGGATGTCCTTCTATGAATCGGATGCTGTTTCGTTTCAAGGCAAAATCTCCAGGTAGAAACGGCCAGCCTATCCAAAGACCTGCTTGATTTCCTCCGATATACGAATGGGCTTCTGGGTCTTTTCGTTCAAAAGACACCAATCCGTACGTGAGCGTACCAGCAGTTCGTCTGTTTTGGCATCGTGCATCTCGACTACCCGAACGGATACGGCACCCCGGCTTTTTTCGATATAGGTGCTTACCTTAATTTCATCGCCCAACTGCGCCGAATTTTTATAGGTAATATCGTGGTGCATGACCACCCAGATAATGGCTTCGCGCATGGATGCAGGGGCCAAGGTCGTCCAGTGTTCCTTTGAAATATCCTGTATCCACTGTACGTAGCGTACGTTATTGACGTGATTCAGTTCATCGAGGTCGTCTTCCTTAACGGTAATCGATTTCCGGTAGGCGCCACGGGTATCCTTTGCTTCGCTCATCCCTTTTTCTTGATGCGGACCTCGAACAGCTTATCCCATTCCTTTCCGGTGACAAAAAAGGTTTCCCGCTCCGGATGGTAGGCGATTCCGTTCAGCACATTTTCCTGATCGTTCCAAGTGTCGTGATGGGTGACCTTTTCGCTCAATCCTCCGAAATTGACCACGCCTTCGATAGCTCCGCTCTCCGCATCGATAATCATTACGCCGGATTTTTGGTAGACGTTGGCATAAATCTTTCCGTCGACGTACTCGAGCTCGTTGGCGCTGTCGTTGATACTTTTATTGGTGACCGTTTCTATAAAATCTTCCTCGACCAAGGTTTCGGGATCAAGAAGCCATATTTTTTCGGTGCCGTCGCTCTTGTAAATCCTTTCGCCGTCGTTGGTGAGTCCCCATCCCTCTTTGCTCTTACCGTATTTAAAGCTATCCGTCTCCTCAAGGGTATTGAGGTCGTAGACAAAACCGGTACCGCTGCGCCAGGTAAGCATATATATCTTATCCTCCATGATAGTGATACCTTCCCCGAAATAGATGTCGTTCAAATCCGTTTGTTGTAGGATTTCACCGGTTTGAAAGTCCACCTTCCGCAAAGAGGAGCGGCCCTTTTTCCCTGTACTTTCATAAAGAGTATCATTGTGGAACTCGAGCCCTTGGGTAAATGCCTTGTTGTCATGGGGATATTCCTTCACGATTTCGTAGGTATACACTTCTGGGGCCTTGGCGGCCAACAACTTGAATGGCTTGCTAACTTCGACCGAGGTATCATCGTACTGTACCTGGGCCTTAATGGTTTTGTCGCCCAAGTGCGGCATGTCCAATGTAATCTGGCCATCCGTAACGGTAAGTTCCTCCCCGTCAATGGAGTAAGTAACCCCGGTAACGGATTTATCCTTTTTGTTGACCAGGTCGATGGCGACTTTCTGGTTCTGTTGGAACTGCTTTTGGCCCTTCGCCAATTGTATCTCGAAAAGGGATGCCGGGGAATTTTCACCACCGCAGGCCATAAAAAGGCTTAGCAAAAGGATGCTCGAAAAGAGTTGAAGCGGATTCATTTTCATTTTTTCAAAAGATTCGGTTGGGGAGCGGATCGATGACCGCGCCACAATGGTATGTTTTACCTGCTAGCGCAAGTGTCCGTTTTGGTTTCAAGGGACAAAAATAGCGAACTCCAAAGAATTTTAAACACTTGACGGCAGTCAGTTTTCCGTAGCGCAGAAAAGATTAGGGCGAAGTCGAAAACAGAAGGAAGGATAAAAAATTCATGCCCGAAACCTATTGCAAAATTGAAAGAACGTAGTATATTTGCATTCGGCAAGTCCTACACGACCAGCTCCTGTAGAATCCCCCAGGGCGGGAACGCAGCAAGGGTATACGGTCGTAGCGGTGCGATGTAGGTCGCTTGCCGTTTTTTTATGCCAATGAAAGTCGTGCTCATCACGGGAGGGTCATCCGGAATCGGTAAATCCATCGGACTTTATCTACGATCCAAGGGGTTTACGGTCTATGGGACTACAAGAGACCTGAGCAATTACCCCGATTTCAACCATTTTTCACTCGTACAGCTAGAGGTAACCGATAAGGAAAGCGTTAATAGCGCCGTTCAAGGTATTATCGATAAGGAAGGAAGTATCGACGTACTGGTCAACAACGCCGGCGTTGGGATTACCGGACCTATCGAGGAGACACCCCACGAGGAAATCCAAAAAGCATTCGATATCAATTTTAACGGCCCCCTGCATATGGCCAAGGCCGTACTGCCCCACATGCGCCGTCAGCAGTCCGGATGTATTATTAATATTACCTCCATAGCGGGTTCCATGGGCTTGCCTTATCGCGGTATCTACTCTGCCACCAAGGCAGCGATGGAAATCGTTACCGAGGCCCTTCGTATGGAGACCAAGGACTTCGGCATCCGTATAACCGCCCTGGCCCCTGGCGATTTCGCGACCAACATCGCCGCGGGTAGATACCACGCACCGGTACGGGAGGAATCTCCTTACAAAACCCCCTACGCCAAGACCCTTAAAACAATTAACGATGATGTCGATACTGCGGACGACCCCATTCTAGTGGCCAAAAAAGTCCATGAAATTATCACAACGGCAAAACCCAAGGTTCATTATAGGGTAGGGGACTTTATGCAGAAATTTTCCATCCTCTTGAAAAAAAGTCTTCCCAGTAAGGTCTACGAAAAGTTGGTGCTCAAGCACTATAAGTTATAGAGCGCAACAGGAATATAGCCGGACAAACCAACGGATGGCAAGATTTAAGGCTAGCAAGCAGTTTTGGTTTTGGACGATGCAGTCTAAAGGGTTGAAGTGCTTCGATACGATAGATGGTACTGTTCGACCTGCAAAAGTCCGTAATCCCCCAACTCATAAAGGCTCGTAAACATTGGCAAACGCGTCGACAATCATCCCATTATCGTTCGTAATGATGCATTTGTTCAAAGGATATACAATAAGCGCCTCGGTCAAAGCCTCAAAATCGGACGACCGGAACTGTTTGGTGGTATCAAGCCCTGAATTTCGGACCAGCGCTTTCCAATTGTTCTCGTCGGTCTTTACATTGATGCCCACGAAGGAATACTCCGGCCTTTCAGAAGCGAGTAGCGATACCCTTTTGTTCATGTTCTCAAAATGCCGCCGATCAGAGCCGGACCAAAAGTAAAAGACAGTCTTATGGTCCTTTTCTTTGGCAATATCCTGTAAGGAAACCACTTTCCCCTGCATGCCGGACACTTTGATATCGGGAATTTTCCGGTTGGGCTGTAGGTTTAATATACCCTTATAGAGTTTGTTGATTTCCTCCATATGGCGGTTGTTGTTGGACAGCTTATGGAAGCTCTCGATAAATTCCTCGTTGTTTTTCTCGGAGTCGTGAACGTTGACCAGATAGTCGATGGCCACGTACCGATAGAGATTGTCCTTCAGTTCTTTTTCGACCATCAGGCTGTCGATGATGTTCAGCTTATGGTGATTGAAGTGCAATTGATTGTGGGCCACCCCGTTCTCGAGGCCACAGTTTTTAGAGCAGGTCATATAGGACAGGTTGCCCACGTGGTTGATCATAAAATTGTAATACGGCCGTAAATAGGTGAAATCGGTATCGTTGTAGGTCAATTGTTTCCTGTAATCGTAAAAATCGGAAGGCAACTTGGCAATGGCTTTTCGATGCCCTGTGGTTCGCTTGTGTTTGAACGGATATTTTTCTTTGTAAGTATCGTAATGGTAATCGATGCTGGCCCTGGCTATCTTCTCTTCCTTTTCGGATAGGGTCCCTTCTTGTTTGAGGTCGGCAAGTTCGGCAAGACCCGCTGCGTTGAGGGAGTCGATGGTCTTTTCAAATTCCTTCGCTTCCAAACGGTAGAGGTTTCTGCTGAGGTCGTTTTCCTCCTCATGCCTTAGGAATCGCTCCAGGAGAAAGTTGTTGATTTCTTCCCCAACCCCGGAAAATATCAGTGATTCGTCGAAATATAAGGTGTTGAGGCGAATGACCAGACTATCGCCACCTTCTAGGTAAACGTACTGCAGTTCATTGCCGTGATTGAAATGGTGGAGTCCCCCGGAAATGGAATCCAACCGAAAGGAGAACCGGTTTTCTTGGTCGAGCTTGGCAGAATCGATGGCCCGATCACCGT
>JBAUIP010000491.1:0-12986 GCA_049683055.1 Pricia sp. | reverse complement strand
GCATTAAACACATGAGCTTGACGACTCACCTTCACTACCGCGCCGAAAAGGAATATTCGGTAGCAGTGCTATAGGTATCGCCGGGCCGAAGCTCGATAGTTGGAAAATCAGGTTGGTTGGGGGAGTCCGGAAAGTGCTGTGTTTCCAGACAGAATGCAGTTCTTTTGGCATCTTTGGTGCCGGACTTTAGCTCGTTTTCGGAGTTCATGAAATTGCCGGTGTAAAACTGTACCCCGGGCTCTTCGGTGAACACTTCCATGATAATGCCCGATTTGTCGCCGATGACCTTGGCGGC
Source organism: Pricia sp. (assembly GCA_049683055.1). Classification (GTDB taxonomy): domain Bacteria; phylum Bacteroidota; class Bacteroidia; order Flavobacteriales; family Flavobacteriaceae; genus Pricia. The sequence continues at coordinate 12,691 of JBAUIP010000491.1, read as the reverse complement.
GTGGTTCATTCGGCCTTCCCGTTGGCTTCCCAACACGTAATTATGGTCGTAACCCCCTCCGAACTGTAGCTGCTCGTTGTCCGCGTCGATACGTTCGCCTATGGTATGCGGACTCCTAAAATCGAACGGGGTGCCCTCGACATCCCGTAACTCGCCGAGAGGGATAAGACCTTCATCGACCGGAGTAAACTGGTCGGCAAAAATCTGTACTTTATGGTCCAACACCGTACCGCTACCCTCGCCGTTGAGGTTGAAATAAGCATGGTTGGTCAGGTTGACCACGGTGGTTTTATCGGTACTGGCCTCATAGTCGATTTTGAGGGTCTGGTCATCGACCAAGGAGTAAACCACTTTTACCTCAAGTTCGCCGGGGAAACCTTCTTCCCCATCGGGAGAGGTATAATTCAAGACCAGAGTATAATCGTTGGTCTGATCGGCATCCCACACCTTGTCCTGAAATCCATTTTTACCACCGTGCAGCGCATTTTCACCGTTGTTGGATGCCACGGAATATTCCTTTCCATCTACTGAAAACTTGCCCTTCGCGATGCGGTTGCCGACCCGGCCGATGGTCGCCCCGAAGTACGATTCCGGGCCGTCGACATAGTCCTGAACGCTGCTCCGACCGATGACCACATCGGTCATCTTCCCGTTTTTGTCCGGTGCCCAGAGTCCTACGATGCGACCGCCGTAGTTGGTCATGGCCATTTGAAGATTACCGTTTTTTAGCCAATAGAGCTTAACGGGCTTCCCGTCGATTTCGGTCTCGAAATCGGATTCCTTCAAGTCGGTCTTGACTATTTTTCCCGATTCAGCTGCTGTCTCTTCTTTCATTTCTTCCTTTTTTTGGGATTCTTTACATGATATGGACGCCATCAGCACAACCAAGCCAAGCGCTACGAGCCATTTACTTTTTCTCATTTTCGATGTTATTAGGTTCTTTATTCCGTTTTCCGATGGCGATTTCCTCTACAAGACCAAGCTCACGGTCGATAGTTTCAGTATTAAAAGTAGCTTTCTGCCACAATTCGAGCTGGTTATCCTAGGGCGGATGCAACAGATGCTAAGGTAAAAAGAAAACAGATGAATGCTATATATTTCATAAGCGGATATAATTCAGTCTTCTGAGGTGGTCGCTGCCACCCCATCGAAGGTCATCTCAATAGGCTTGATGGTCCCATCTTCATTGAACTCCATTTTGTCCATGCAAGTAACGCGGTGGTCGCGGTCTTTGTTGGGGATGGGCCTTCTATGGTACACCATGATGTAGTTATCGGTGCCTATTTTTTTGATGACGGAATGGTGACCGGCGCCGGTAGCAATATCGCCTTCTTCGGTTTCGAGGATGGTGCCGATGCGTTTGTAAGGTCCGGTTGCCTTGTCTGACATGGAGTAGGCTACTTTGTAGGTACCGTTGGTCCACCCACCTTCGGACCACATGAAGTAATAGATACCGTTTCTGAGGAACATAAACGGACCTTCAACGTAACCTTCCGGGGTAATTTCCCGGAATTTTTCCCCATTTTCCCAAGAGATGAATCCCGTAAAGTCTTCATTCAACTTTCCAAGGTTGCAGTGGCTCCATCCGCCATAGAAAAAGTAGTGGGTTCCGTCGGTATCTTTAAAGACGAATTGATCAATGGGCTGGGCATCGTTATAGAAATCGGATATTAGGGGCTCGCCGAGATAGTCCTGATAGGGTCCCGCCGGGGTGTCGGCCACTGCAATACCAATGCCGCCATAATGGTTGATATCATTGTCGGGGTCATAGGAATCCCGGCCCGGCCGTTGGATATCGTTGGCACCGAAAAAGAGATAGTATTTATCATCCTTTTCGATGGCGGATGGTGCCCATAGCGCCTGTCGTAGCCACTTGATCTGCGTAGTATCGAGAATGCGTTCGTGCTTTTCCCAATCCACCAAATTTTTGGAGGAGAAGGCGTCGAAATGCAATTGTTTGTCGAAGTCGTCGGAGTACGTGGGAAATATCCAGTAGGTGTCGTCAAAAACAATGCCTTCGGGGTCGGCATACCATCCCTCAAAAAGGGGGTTGTTATCGCCCGGTTTTTTATCCTGTGCGTTGCCCATGAGGCAGATCGTACAGAGTAGGATAGTTAAAAGAGTTCTTTGTATTATCATCTTGGTCAAATTACAATTCGATTCTTTTTCCGGTTTCCGCGGATTTTTTGGCGGCTTCCAAAATTTCTACTACCATCAGGTTGTTGCTTAGGGATGAAAGGTCGCCCTCGGGATTTTCTTTTCCCGATAAGACGGCTTTAAGATACTCAATATGGTCTTTATAATAGTCGGCTGCCGGTTCGATGTTTTCCGATGCAACAGGATTGCTTTTTTTGAACAGCGTCTTTCCGTTCGGGGCGTGGTAAGATACTTCGCTCCCGTAGACCTCTAGACTTTTAATGCTGTACGACCAGTTCCAAGAGGCCTCGATGATTCCAATTCCATCTTCATATTCCACCGTAATGGTGGCATCGTCATCGACCCTTGGGTATATGTCGGGCTTCAACTGTTTGGTGACGGCTGTGACCGCAATGGGCCGTTTGCCGTTTTGTAGCCACGTCATCAGATTGGCACCGTAGCAGCCGAAATCCATAATTGCCCCGCCACCGTTTTTAACTGGATCGGTGAGCCAAGAGAGAAATTCTTTGCTACATCCAATTTCCTTAGGACCTTCGTGACCGTCTTTTGCTATCATCTTGCTCATATTTCTAAAACCGGATTCCCCTACCAAACTTTTGAGTCGTTGGATGCTACCATACCAAGTAGTCTCAAAATTGGTCAGTAGATGAGTATCGTGTTCCCTGGCCAGCCTAGCCATTTTTTGGGCATCGGCCAAGGTAGTGGCTAGGGGTTTTTCGACCATCAATGGCAGTTTCATGGGCAGACAGATTTCGGCGACCGCGAGGTGTTCGTTAATAGGATTGTATGCCATCACCACATCGGGCGTCACATTATTGAGCATGGTTTCCGTATCGCCGAAAAAGAGGGTGTCGGGTACGCCGTAATCTTCACTGTAACGGGCGATCAGGTTCGGGTCTTTCTCAGATACCCCCAGCAGGTTTATCCTGTTTTCCTGAAAAGCCCTCATGATTTCGTGGGCATGATCATGGCTGAGGCCGACGATGGCAACCTTTAGTTTTTCTTGAGCGAAAATCGGCTGAAAAAAGAACAATAGAACCGCTACTGGCAAGAGATGTCTCATCATTTTCAGGAATTGTGATTAGGTTTATCGAGGACCAAAGAAAATATATACAATTTATAGGTTCGGGCCGGTTCGATTTGGACGACCTATTTCAGCTCGTTAATTACAGCTTGGTTTGCCTTTCGCACCTCCGGAATATTCATTTTATCGACTTTTCGGTCGTAGGTCATAAAGCCGTTGACCTCACCCTCTACATCGGTAGTCTGGGTGTAGATGGCCCCTGAAAATCCGGCCTTGACCATTTTTCTCAGCTCTTCGGCGTAGTCGACGTATTGTTCCGTGACCTCTTTGGAATTCTTGAACTTGACGTAGCCCCAGTTTTCGTCGGGCCGCCAGAGATGGCCCTCAAGGGCGAGACCGATACCGCCATATTCTCCCAAAACATTGGTGCGCTCGGCATCATATAGGTACATCGCCGGATCGGGATAGTTGTGCAGGTCTACGATGTCGCCGGTACGGTAAAAGTTGCCGCCACTGGCAGCGTTGACCAGTCGACTGGGGTCGTAAGCCTTGGTCCAATCGGAGATTTCCTCGGTCTTGAACTGGCCCCACGCTTCGTTGAACGGTACCCAGGATACAATACTGGGATGGGAATACAGATAGTCCATAATCGCCTTCCATTCCTTCCGATAAATCGCTTCCGACCTGGCGGTTCTTTTGAATTCCGAACCGTCGAAGTAGCTGTGGTTCTGCCATTGCGGGCCGTCATCGCCATTGGGCATATCTTGCCAGACCAAAATGCCCATGCGGTCACAGTGGGTGTACCACCGGGCAGGCTCGACCTTTACGTGCTTTCGGATGAGGTTGAAACCGAGCTCCTTGGTTTTTTCGATATCGTATTTCTGGGCTTCGTCGGTGGGAGCGGTGTAGAGTCCATCGGGCCACCAACCTTGGTCCAGCGGACCGAACTGAAAATAGTCCTTGTTATTGAGCTGCATCCTTACGATGCCATATTCATCCTTTTTCATGGACATCTTGCGCATGCCGAAGTAACTTTGCACTTCATCGACAAGGCTATGTTTTTCGGGGGATGCATCCCTTGAAAGCAGTCTCACCCGCAGGTCATACAGAAACGGCGTTTCGGGAGACCAAAGCTTAGCGTTCGGAATTCCCAGTTCCAAGGATTGCCCGATGGCGGATTTTGAAGTCACTACCTCGGCATCCCCATCCAAAACGGTCGCCTCGACCAGGTCACCGTACTCGCCTCCGATGATTTCAGCGTCGATGCGCAAAGTACCGGTATCGATATCGGGAACTGTGCGCACGTTCGCGATGCTCTTTTTTGGCACCGGCTCCAACCAAACGGTCTGCCAAATTCCGGTCACCGGAGTGTACCAGATGCCCTTGGGTTCCTTGACCTGTTTGCCCCTCGGCTGCGGGCCGTCATTGGTGGGGTCCCAGACCTTGACGACCAGTTTTTGCGGACCATTGGCCAAAAACGGGGTCACGTTAAAGGAAAAAGGAGTGCACCCTCCCTCGTGCGAACCGACCTTAACATCGTTGACCCAGATATCGGTCTTCCAATCTACCGCCCCAAAATGCAACAGGATGTTATTGTCATCCCAATCGGCCGGCACCTCGAACGAGGTCCGATACCAAAGTTCCTTTTCCGCACCGACTTCCTTCATGACACCGGACAAGCTGGATTCGGCGGCGAAAGGCACCAAAATTTCACCGTCGAAACTCGAAGGTATAGCCTTGCCACGCTCTTCGATGGCATATTCCCACAATCCATTCAAATTTTTCCAGTCCGCTCGCTCCATCATCGGCCGCGGGTATTCCGACAAAACCCTGTCGGGGTTTATTTTCTTGGCCCAGGCCGTCTTTATTTTGTCTCCGGCAGGCTTCCATTGGGCGGATAGCGAAAAGCTCGACACAAGTAGTACCAAAACCGTTAGGAAAGTTATTTTTCTCATGAAAAAATTATTTATAAATGTAATGTATGAAAATTTGCTTGGACCTCATATTTTGGATAGCCATTTTGAACATAACCTGTTTATGAGGCAGCTTTTTTCATCTTATTCCAAAATCGGTTCCAAAGGGAAAACACGTTGTTCGGGCCGCCGAGACCCTCGACACTATCGAAGTAGTTTCTAAAATTCCCTTTGGATTTCGGAACGATTCCCTTAAATGAGGTATACGTAGCAATCTGCGAAGGCGGAAAAGCCGAGACCGTATTGTTAATATAGCTCACGGATAAATAATGCGCCGAGGTCAAGTACAAAATCCCCCTCCGCACCGCGGGATACGCAATGTGTCCGATAACTAATTTTACGAACTCATATTCTTAAATTTTAACATTTATATTGCCCGTCAACATCCGAATACCGATCTTTGGCAGCTTCGATATTCGGAAGCTTTACTTGCATTTTAACTTATTTGGCAAGAAGAATTTTTGCCGCGAACTGTTAAATAAAATTTGAACCTTTAAACGAACTATAGTACTAATTAACGAAGATTTTACCTCCGGGAATCCAGAAAAAGCCATATTCGCGGAGTTGTAACGCCAGCCCTTTTGACCCAAAAACGGCAAGAACCCTACCGCAGATGACATTCAAAAATTCAGACCTGATCATTCCGATTTCGATTCTGATCCACTTGTGTATCATCAACATTATCTTGGCCGTACTTACCCCGAATACCTATTTCGATTTTTTTCACATTCTTCATTACAACATTTCGTGGTTGCTCATTACCTACGGCTTGGGGTACTACCCCACGAGCCGAAAGGAGCGGTTTATGACTAACATCCATAAAATGTTCCAGCTCTATCTTATTTATGGCCTTGCCTATTTTGCCCTATTCGGAGTGACCCGCAGGGAATACGGGTCTTTGGAGTATCAACTGTTCGTCTACACGCTCGTCTGCCTGTGTCTCACTTGGTACCGGGTTATTTTCTATTGGTTGCGACGGCAGTATCGGCTTAAGGGTGGCAATTCGGTTAAAGTAGTCGTTATGGGCAGGGACCGTAACCTTAAAAAGATAAGGCAAGTTTTCGATGCACCAGATCTAGGCTATAAATACATGGGATATTTTGACGACCAAGAATCAAAAAGTCCGACTTATTTGGGAAAAATACTGGATTGTTTTCTATACATCCTAGAAAATGATATCGATGAAATTTACTGCGTGGCATCTAGTTTCAGTCGTAAGGAATTGAAGAATTTGATTGACTTTGCCGATAACAACCTGATTAAGGTCAAGATTATTCCGGATAATAAGGAAATATTTTCCAAAGCCATGTTTATAGAGCTTTACGGAAACATTCCCGTTTTGAACCTACGTAAAGTACCTTTGGATACCGAATATGCGAGGTTGGCGAAACGTTCTTTCGATGTCGTTTTCTCATCGTTCGTCATCGTTGGGATACTCTCGTGGCTTACACCACTATTGTTTATCTTAATGAAAATAGAATCGCCAGGACCCTTATTCTTCAAACAAAAACGCCACGGTTTTAAGCGAAGGGTATTTTGGTGCTATAAATTCCGATCGATGCGTACGAACAACGATGCCGATTCGAAAATGGCAACCAAAGACGACAACCGTATAACGCGTATCGGAGGTTTTTTACGCAGCACCAGCATGGACGAACTTCCCCAATTTTTCAACGTGTTCATGGGCGATATGAGCGTTGTCGGCCCTAGGCCACATATGGAGCTTCATACTTGGGATTATGAGATTTCAGTGGATAAGTATTTGGTTCGACATTTTGTAAAACCGGGTATCACAGGGCTAGCGCAGATTAAGGGATATCGTGGGGAAATCACAGAAAAAGCCGATATACTCAATAGAACAAAATTGGATATTTTCTATGTCGAGAGATGGTCATTGGAATTGGATATACGGATTATCGGTCAAACTTTGACAAACGCCTTGCGGGGGGAAGATAAGGCCTACTAGATATCAAAAGGCTTATTTGGAATGTTCAAAATCTGGAATGCTTCATGGGCGCGATTTAGATTGAATATACCGTTCTTCGGCAGCCTTGCGGAATCCTTGGGCCACCACAGAATTGATGAGGAATCAAAAGCTATTTTGTTGGCCCCCATCGTTACAAAGTGACGGGGAGAGAGCATATATGAATGTTCGGAAGGTTTGCTCGCTCAGGCTCCAGTCAGGTGGTTGTATGTCTCCCCAAGCTTTGGGAACATCGCTGAGGTTGAAGTAGTTAATGCCGACTATATTAGGATTGGCATTGATGGTCTTTGCGGCATTCTCCAACCATACCGTCTGATAGTCCTCAGGTCCTTTCACCCCAAATTCCGTTATGAATATTGGCTTATTGATAAACCGCAACCTCCACGATTTTCTTGCGAAGATTTTCTCAAACGATTCCTGCTGGTTCGGATCGGTAATATTTTTGTCAGGGAGACCATAGATTGCGATGCTGACGTAGTCTACAACATCATCGCCCGGATACCATTCTATGGACCCCCTATCTCCTGCCGGACCCCAGACTCTCTCTACGCTGGAAGGAAGTTCTTTTTCAAAATTCATAAAATAACGATAGGCCTTAATATAATCCGCAGGGTCTTTACTCTGCCAAGGATAGCGGTGAATGGGAATTTCCATTTCCTGTGCGAACCTTAGGTAAATTTTTCCCTTCAATTTCCGAAGAAGCCGGTAAAAATTACGAAGATTTCTATCATACTTTCCGTCAGTAATATTCTTTAGGACCATGGTATCCTGAACCTCACCTTCGGGAAATTTCGGCTCAAAAGTTACGATTAAATCATGTCCCCGATTTATTGAGGCCTTTAATCTATTCCACAATGTATCATCTTGTGTAGCCAAAAAGTCAATGAAATAGTGCTCTGTGTTTATTTCTGGCTGATTTACCAACCGGCCGATGGGATCGTAAAGTCCCAAATTAAGGGCTCCTTTTCGGTAGTCGGTATTTAAGTAGCCCTGATCTAAAGGTTGATTGTAGGAACTGACCAAATCCCAATCTTTACCAATTTCCTTTAAATATCTTTCTATCTGGTCGTCATTCCATTCTTTAGTGGTATTTTGGGATCCCAGTATGAAAACCGGCTTTTGCAAAAAACGTAGGCGGTGCAACCTTCTTTTGAAATCATAGCTCAGCGTATAGTCGTTGGGGTAAGCATCCAACGAATTCTCCGCTTCAGGTTTTAGGGTTACGGAAACGGCGTCTACATACTCATCGCCTGGATAGTGCTCCATCGTACCTGGATAGCCTGCGGGGCCCCAAAGTATTTTGACCTGTGGTGCGAATTTCTTGACAAAGGTCGACACGTGGTGAAAGGATTCGATATAATCCTTCGGAAAACCCTGCCAAGGATGGGTAGACCCAGGCACCTCCATTTCTGGATTAAAGCGCAGGTAAGCTTGGGTACGGCCTTTCAGCAATCTCTCACAGATTCGTTCCAGTGCACGATCATATACCCCCGATGCCACTGATTTTGAAACATTTTGGCCGCGAATCCTATCAAAGAAGCTCTGCCAAACTTCTACACTTAGTACCAACGGGGTACCTAATGGAATGCTATCGAATACTTCGGAGTCGACCTCGAAGTCATCCGCTCCCACTACGGTCAATTTCAAGTGTCGGAAAGGATTATCGTTCGCCTGGAATCTGAGAGATTTTAGATCCAAATAGCAGAGAACGGGACGACTGGAGTGAGATACCAATTCGTTAACGAGCAAAAGATGGGTAGTTAAACCAAGATTTTCTCTTTTATCCAAAAGGTAGGTTACGGTACCACAGGAGATGATTAAAAGTAGACCGACCGCAATCCATCTTTTCATAGGTTAGCTTTGTATATTTCAGCTAAGGTTTTCATTGTAATCACCCGAAACGGTTCGACTTGACGCACATTATTGATTACTCAGAATTAGAAAAACTAAAAATAGGGTTAATATTTGAACTTATAGCAAATGTTGGTTTCGCTATTTTTTTACATCTTGCACCAAACCGAGACCTAACAAAACTATAGGAATCAGAACAAATTCGAGTGAATTTCGCTTATTTTTCCGTTCAAAAATCGGCCGGTCATCCCTTGGGAGATTGATTGATTATAACATGTGCGAAAGTTCTTTAGACTATACTTACGAATAAAACACCAACCAAACGTATTGAGTATCTTTCCCGCACTTTGGAAGATGTGCCTTTCGGAATTAAAACGGCAAGTATGAAAAAACAGTTGAAATCACTAAAGCAATTTTGGATCTTGAACTTCATGAGGCGGATGTACCTGGCCTCCAATTATTTCAACGGTAAATATCCTCAAATATTAAAATGGGGATTCGCTTCAAAAGAAGACACCAATTTCACCTACAACCTGACAGAAAGAAATGTGAGATATATGGTTCAAACCATTTCTTTGGTGACGAAGAAGGAATACGGAGAAATATTAAAATATATTGAAGAGGTAGAAGGGAACCAAGAGCTAAAGAACCATATCACTTCAACCATCGGCAAATCGAAAGAAAGAAAATTCGCAGATAAAGAAGTCCGTTTCGGAAAGCGGTTGGGATGGTATGCATTTGCCCGTGCCATTAAACCGAAAGTAATTATCGAAACGGGCGTCGACAAGGGATTGGGGTCCGTACTGCTATGTTCCGCTTTGGAAAAAAATAGAATGGAAGGATATGAAGGAAGATACTATGGAACCGATATCAATACGAAGGCCGGATATCTCTTAGCGGGAAAGTACTCGGAATTCGGAGAGATATTATACGGAGACTCCATAGAGAGCCTGTCCAACTTTAAAGAGAAAATTGATTTGTTTATAAACGACAGTGATCATTCTACCGAATATGAATATCAAGAATACAATACCATAAAACCATTATTGAACGAAGAGACCATCATTTTGGGGGACAATGCCCACTGCTCCGGCAAACTATCGAAATTCTCGTTGGAAACTAAAAGACAATTTCTTTTCTTCCAAGAAGAACCTCTCAATCATTGGTACCCCGGGGCGGGCATTGGAATATCATTTAATAAATAGCAACACGTACGATATTGAAAGCGTTGAGCTGCTAGACAGAAGCAAATGCGCAAGATGAAACGCGTCTCGGCCTATGACTCAAATAAGGGTGTCGGCCATATAACGGTATATTTTCCTTTTGAAAAATCTTTCTATGATTTCTGTTCCTGTGGTGAGTGTTTCCATTATCACCTATAACCATGAAAAATTTATAGCCAAGGCCATAGAAAGCGTACTGAATCAAAAAACTGATTTCGATTACGAAATCATCATAGGTGACGATTGTTCGACAGATGGTACCAGAAAGATAATTGAAGAATATCGGCGAAGGCATCCCGACAAAATCCAACTTATCTTACACCCGCGACGCTATAAGGGAATACCGGGTAGATTGAACAACATTACGAACATCTATGCCTGTCGTGGAAAATATACGGCGATGCTCGACGGCGACGACTATTGGGTGAACGACAACAAATTGCAGATTCAGGTCGATTTTCTGGAACGCAACAATGAATATGTTGCCATTGCGAACGATGCTCTCAAAGTCAATATTAAAAACGAATTTATAGGAAAGTATTATAGTGGAAAGCATGCTATCCTTAAAGAGGACAACAGCTTTACCCAAGAGGATGTTTTAAAAGCAGGCTGGTGTCTGACCCAAACCTCATCGCTGTTATTTAGGAACAAAATGTTCAAGGAATTTCCCGGTTGGTTTTGGAACATTATCAGTGCCGACTACGTATTGCTATTATTGCTTTCTAAGTATGGAAACATTAAATATCTCAGGGAGCCCTATACAGCATATCGTATTCACGATGGTAGTTTTACCGCCATGCACTATTTGTCCAGAAAAATACTCGGTTTAAAAATAAAGGAACTACAACTGGTTAGAAAACTGTTTTTGCCCTATCGGCCCAACGTTTTGCTATTTAGAAACATACGCGCATCGGCAACCCTCAACAAACGGATAGCAACTTTTAAATATGGTTACGCCTCTTGCATTCGGCGGGAAGAAAATTTTTGGTCGGCCATAGTGTATTTGGTCAAGGAGTCGTTTTCCAATTTTTCGTTCGTTTATTTCTTCGAAAAAGCGGTTCAGAATCTCAAGACCGATTAGGGAAGTTTATTTTCTAAGGCGATTCAGTCTTTCGACGAAAAATGTAGTAAAGGTCGACCACATCTCTTCTGCCCTAGTTGGCAGGTCTTTTCTATTTTCTCCATAGGCATAGCCATAGTTGTTTCCGTATCTCGAATCGGCGATACTGACATCGTTGAGAACGAACAACATATTCTTTAGCCGACCTTCTCTTTTGGTATCTTCTGCAAATTCCAAGAACTTTTTCTTGGTATAGCCCGCCCTGACCAGATATAACGTTAAATCGGCGTGGCGGTTGATCAAGAAAATATCCGCCAGTAACATGGCGGGGGCCGTATCGACGATAATATAGTCAAAGACCTGTTTCAACTCGGCGAATAGATGGTCCATCTTATCTTTTCTTAAGACCCCGGTCGGATCGGTCGGAACGGTTCCGGAGTGCAAAATTTTCAGATTCGGATCAATATTTGAATCTTCTATCAATTCGTGTAGGTCCAGCATGTTATCGGTAAGATAGTCACTAACCCCTATCAATTTCTTACCTGAAGTACCGTAACGTTGCAACTGTGGATTTCTCAAATCAGCACCTAGTACCAAAGTCTTTTTTCCTGTAACGGCCAAGGAAATACCAAGGTTCATCACCGTAAACGTTTTTCCCTCTGCCTGCAGGGAAGAGGTCACAAAAATACAGGTACCCTTTTCGGAGGGATGCTGCTTATCGATGACATATTGCAAATTGGCGGAAAGAATATTGAAGGCTTCCGACAGTGCCGAACGTTCCTTCTTGCTAATGGTCTCATTCTCGGCCAAAGTGGTTTTGGGAATTTCACCGATTATCGGAATGGAGGTAGTCACTTTCTTAACGTCCTCACGATGACGCACTTTGTTGTTCAAAATATTCTTTGCGTTGATGAACAAAAAAGGGAGGAAGAGGCCCGCCAGTACTGCCACCGTTATTGCGATCTGTGGATTCGGGGATACCGGACCGCCGATACCATAGGCCTGATCCACGATTTTGGCCTTCGGGGCGGTCACGGCCAGGGCCAACGAATTTTCCTCACGCTTTTGCAATAAAAACAGATAAAGGGCTTCTTTGATGTTCTGCTGTCGTTCGATTCCCCGGAACTGTCGTTCCTGTCCAGGTACTTCCGATATCTGTGAGCCCAGTATACCGGCTTGCCGCTGTAGATTATCCTGAGCGATGCGAAGGTTTGACCTTCTTTGCTCCAAGCTCTGCATAACATTATTCCTAATTTCCTGAATCTGGTCGTTTAGACTGACGAGCATTGGGTTTTGCGGTTGGGCACTTTTGAGCATTCGATTTCGTTGCAGCACAAGGTTGTTATACTCGTTGATCAACTGGTTGGTTCCCGCTGCATCGATACCGAGATTAGCGGGCAGCAGGTTTGATGTGCCAGA
>JBAUIP010000490.1:0-8813 GCA_049683055.1 Pricia sp. | reverse complement strand
GTATGCGTACCGTGGGCATGCGGATTGAACCAGACATCATTAAAGTTAACGGCCGCCCCATTAGATACTTTTCCGGTAAAATCCCCATCAGTATGTGGTGTAATCTTTGGATGCTCCAAACCCCAAGCCCCGACATTTTGGACATCGCCGCGCAGGGGGATGGAAATGTCCAACGGGTCGGCGAGGTCAATATGGTAGGTTTTACCGCCGTAATCTATAAGAGTTTTCATCGTTAAATTCGGGTTTTTACTATCCCAATTTAACCATAAAAAGGTCCGCGGCGATTCCATCCGCCAAAAATCTTCCTTTTTTGGTGGTCAATAGGATGTCGCCGTCCAAAAAGAGCAAATGCTCTTCGAGGTATTTACCGGCTTGCTGTAAAACATAGTCCCGATACTTTTTCCCGCATTCGGATGCTATCTTCTCAAGGGATACACCCCAAATCGTCCGCAACCCGGTCATGACGTATTCGTTGTATTTGTCCGTGGTGGATAAGATTTCAGTTTCCATAGGAGGCTCCCCGTTCGCGATAGCCCGAAGGTATTTGGGATTGTTATTGATGTTCCAACCCCTTCGCTTGCCATCATAGGAATGTGCGGAAGGTCCGATACCGATGTATTTTTTCTGCTGCCAATAGGCGGTATTGTTCTTCGAGAAGTAGCCCGGTTTTCCGAAATTGGATATTTCGTAGCTTTCGAATCCGGCCGCTTCCAGGGTGTCGGATAGCAGGTGGAAATGTTCTTGGGCCACCTCATCGTCGACCGCGGCCACGATGCCCTTTTTGATAAAGCGGGATAAGGCCGTGTTCGGTTCCACGGTCAGGGCGTAGCTTGAAATATGGGGGATACTTAACGATATGGCCTTATCAATATTTTGTTCCCAACGCGCGTTCGACATGCCGGGGATGCCGTAAATCAGGTCGATGGAAATGTTATCGAAATATTCTTTGGCCCGCAGGATGCACTCCTCGGCCTCGATGGCATTGTGGGCTCGGTTCATCAGCTTGAGATCCTCCTCGTAGAAGGATTGTATGCCGATGCTGAGGCGGTTGATTCCGGCCACTTTGTAGTTGTGGAAAATATGCTGGGCCAACCCCTCGACTGAGCTCGGGGTGACATTGCGGGTCAAATCGTCGGGGTTGGCTTCTAAAGTAACCTCCGGATCGGCGCTGACCTCGTAGTTTGAATAGATGGCATCCATCAATAATTGCAACTCCCCCGCGGTCAAAACGCTCGGCGTTCCTCCCCCGAAATAGATGGTTTCGACTACCTCATCCTTAAATTCATCCTTTCGCAGCTGTAGTTCAGAGCACAACGCATTGACCATCGCTTCCTTTTTTCCCATTGAAGTGGAAAAATGAAAATCACAGTAATGGCAGGCTTGTTTGCAAAAGGGAATATGGAGATAGATTCCGGACATCGGCGTAGCAATTCCCGCAAAGGTACCGATTGCCTACTTACTGCCCGATGGTGACCAGATTTTTCTTGATTTTATTGAAAAGCAGGTCGGCCTTAATCGGTTTGGTCATGTAATCGTTGGCACCGAGGCGGAAAATTTCCTTTTTGGTGGTGTCGGTCGCATCGGCGGTGACGACCAGAATCGGAATATTTGTTACGAATTCGCCCACCTTTCCCGCGCGGATGGTGGCGGTAGTCTCAAAACCGTCCATCACAGGCATCTGTAAATCCATCAGGATAATGTCATAGGTAGATTCGCGAAGCATACGTAAGGCTTCCTCTCCATGACCGGCAATATCCAAATTGACATTTGTCCATTTTTTAGTGGCAAGTTTGATAACCATTTGGTTCATTTTATTGTCCTCTACCAAGAGGATGCGGCATCCTCCCAGGTCGCGATTGACGGTTTTGTCGGCCATCGTATCGGATGCCTCATCTTCGCCAATCTTTGCTTTGGTACCGAGCAATTGTGGCGCATCCAACTTAAAATCCAGTTCGACCCGGCAATCCGTTCCCTGTACGGCACCATTTTGAATCGTAATCTTCCCGTTTTGTAAATCCACATAACTTTTGGCGACGTAAAGACCGAGACCCAGACCGTAAAACTCCCGTTTATCCGCAGATGATTTTTTGGTAAAGGATTCATAGATGGTGCTCATCTTTTCTTTGGAAATACCGATACCGGTATCCTTAATGGAGAAAACGAAGTGCATGGCACCATCCTTTTTTCGTAGGTGTTCTACGTGAAAACTGACCTTGCCGGTCGCAGTGAACTTGACGGCATTATCCAATAGGTTATTGAGCACCTGAATCAACTTCCGCCGGTCGCCGATGATGTTTTTGGGCAGTCCTTCTTCAGCGGAATAGGTGAAATCAAGGCCCTTGTGTAGCGCCTTGTTCCGGTTTATGCGCACCACCCGGTCGAGACTTTTGTGCAAATCGAAGGAATTCTCGTGCAGCTCCTGCTCCCCTTTTTCAATGCTGGTAAAATCGAGGATGTCGTCGACGTGGCCCAACAAGGTTTCCGAGGAACTTAAGATCATTCTACATTTTTCCTGAAGGTCTTTGTCCCGATTGTCATTTTTAAGGGTGGCCGCCACCCCCATAATGAGGTTCAAGGGCGTCCGCAGCTCATGGCTGATATTGGATATAAAAGAGGATTTCATCTCGTTCATATCCTCCAAACGCTGTAGGGCCAACAACTGGTTGTTTTCATTGCTTTCCCGTAGGTTGCGGATGCGATTTCCCATTGACAGGGATAGAAATATAATCTCCAACCCGATGCCGAATTTTGCCCCGTTTTGCGTGATAAACGAATTGGGCAACAGATTAAGGTTGTTGAGGATGAACACTACAAAACCAAGTATCAGAAAAGTGATTCCGATGATAAAAAATGCATCCACTTTGACCCTTTTTATCTTCAGAAAAACAATCGAGGCTATGGTCAAGAGTAGAATTGCCAATCCGATATGGTTGGCCAAGGGGTAGCAATAAGCCAAGAAAGAAGGCACCGCTAAGAGTCCCAATAAAACAACGAACGTTACCCCGGACATAATTTCGAAAGCAATCAACAGCTTTTTGCTATGTTCCGCGATATCCAAGAATTTTCGACCGTAATTCACAAAGAAGAACAGTGATATCAAGGCCGAAAACAAAACCGCCCTTTTGGAAAAATAACCTCCGTCCGTGAGCACATACTGGTGGAATAGCCCGTCCAAAGAAAATTGCAGCATGGCGATGAACAGTACGTAAAGCCCATAATAAACGAAGGCGGTGTCGCGCATGGCGGAATAGAAAAAGAGGTATATGATACAGGCCAATATCAGAATGCCGTAGAAAAACCCGTAAAAAAGCTGTTCTTTGTAGGTCTCGTACAAGAAGGTTTTTTCCGGTACTAAATCCAACGGCAGCATAACGACCTCGCCATCGCTTTTAAGATGGATAAATGCCTCGATGGTCTGGTTCGGCGCCAGGTCGATGCGAAAAACAGATTTCCGGTGACTTACGGCTTTTTCGTTGAAGGGGATGGCATCGCCGCTTTTTTGCGAGCTTAAATTTCCTTGGCTATCTTTAATGTACAGGGTCACGCCATCGGTTATCGGTCTGGCCGTTTCCAAATAATGGTGCAGGGTTTTGGCGGTCGGATTATGCAGTTGAAAGCGAATCCAAAATTGGTCTTCGGTAAAGCCGATGTTTTCGTCGAAATTGGTCAGAGGCCGGAACGAATCGGTTTCAATGCGGTGCGCTACGTCATCAAAGGAATAGGATTTTTGCCCGGCAATGAGCAGCTCGGCGTAGGGGCGTAGAGAAATAGGATTATCAAGATTTTCGGGTACGGAGAAAACGGTTGGCAATTGCCCCTTTGAACCAGGGACTTCTTGAGCCTGCGCCATCGGCATCATAGGCAGAAAAAGAGCCAATAGGAATAAAATGACAAAATTAGGTCGCCGGATATGCCGCATAGTAAAATTTAGGTTACCCACGCTGGATAAGGTTTCGCTTCGATTTAATAACGTGGATAAAATCCTTCTATGCAGATTATTGGATGATACGCGATTTACTTCGATGAACTCGTGCGAAACACCTCTATTTACCGACTTTTTTGGGATTTTGCTTGACAAAAGCCTCCCAACCGGAGTAGCTTTTACCGACCTCTACCCTGCCCTCGTTGTAGAAATGACATACGGCCGCGGCAAGTCCGTCGGTACTATCGAGATTTTTGGGGAGGGATTTCAGTTGCAGCGTACTTTGTAGCATTTTGGCTACCTGCTCCTTGCTGGCGTTGCCGTTTCCCGTGATGGCCATTTTTATCTTTTTCGGAAGGTATTCGGTGATGGGAATCTGTCGTGACAGTCCCGCTGCCATGGCCACACCCTGTGCCCTGCCCAGTTTTAACATCGACTGTACGTTCTTACCGTAAAACGGGGCTTCAATGGCTATTTCGTCGGGATGGTGGGAGTCGATCAGGTCGATGGTACGCTCGAAAATCAGTTTCAGCTTGGTGTATGGGTCTTTGTACTTGCTCAAAAGGAGTTCGTTCATTTGAAGGAACTCCATCTTTTTATCGACCACCTTTATGAGGCCGAAGCCCATGATGGTGGTACCGGGGTCGATGCCGAGGATGATTTTTTCTTTGGACAAGTTGGGGGTTATGAGATGATGGATTACAAATTAAGCATTAATAAGGATGCGGGGGACAAGTTCGACTCCTTTTGGCTACTGCAAAACGATGGGAATCCGAAACTTCGCACTCACTGGAATTCCCCGCTTTAAGGCCGGTTCTATCTTTGGTAAACTGTTCAGACTTTTTTCGATCTGGCTTTGGAAACCGGGAAGCTGTGGGTTGATTTTTTCATCGTTCTTAATGTTCAACAAGGTGATGGCCCCGGTATCCTCCATCCTAAAGTCGACAAAAATGGTGTCCTTTATTTCCTCCTCCAAAACGAAATCGGATTCCTGCAGCGTTTTGGAAAAGTGCTTGAGCAGGGTCTGCATAAAGCATTTTTTCTGCTCCGGTTTGCTCACCAGCTCGTCACAATCGGCGAACAGGGGATACTGATCGACATCCTCCCAATCGATGGTCCGTATTTCCTGGTCGACCAGTTCTTGGGTCTTTTCCTCACGCTTAGCAGACGTATTGCAGGCAGAGGTAAAGCACAGCATCACTAAAAAGGCAAGCTTTCGTGTCATCGCAGAAATCTTGCCGAAAATTACGGATTTTTCAGCGGATTATGGAAACCAAGAAAGAGCTACATTTCTATTCATCCTCTTCAAGTAAACATAACAACCCTCGGAACGGTGCCACTGAATTTTTAATAGGAAGTCAAGGAACTGGCAGGTTGGTCGAGTTCCTGAAACAATTCCCCGAGATAATAATGGTACTCGGGATTGTAATCATCAGCAGCAGCCAATCGGGAAAAACGTTTCCGGGCTTTGTCATACTGCTTGGATTTGAGCAGCAGTTTTCCCAGCTCGAAACCGGCAATCTGCCAATCGGGTCGTCGTTCGATTACATCTTGGTACTGCACAATAGCTTTGTCCCAATTACCGATGGCGCTGTAAGACCGGGCAATTTGGAGACTTGCTTTTTCGCCCCCGGCCTCGGCGTAGTAGTTAATGGCCTTGGTGTAGTTTCCGGTGGCGTAGAGGCTGTCGGGTATTTCCTCAGCCGTATTTTGGGCTTCAACCGCGAGGTTAAAAAGAAATATCAACCCACTTATACTATTTCGCACAATATTTTTACGGCTCGTCATGGATTTCGAAAGAAACTTTTAAAATATGGAACGACCATCGGAACTCTGGTTTTCTCAATTATTGTCTTCGAATCGTTTGGTACTTATCTCGACAACACCGTTTTTCCCTTTTGAGCCGTGCTTTGACTCTGCCCATTCTCCCTTCAGAACATTAATGTCTTGAATGTTCTTCGGATCAATTAAATCAACCTCCTCTTTCGAAGATTCTTTGCCGTCGACCATATAGAGCGGGTCTGGTGTCTTGTAATTCAGGCTCGTTTTTTGGCTTACCGTATCTTGCTCTTTTACATTTGTTGAAGGGCTGTTGAACCCGGCCTGCTGCAACTTAAAGGTAATCGGAATCGAAAAGGGAACCCGAACGGCTTTACCCCCGGATTTTCCAGGTTGCATCTGGGGCAGTTTTTCGATGATGCGGACGGTTTCGGCTTCCAGAAGTTTATGAGGACCGCGTTTTCGGATATTGACGATGTTGCCCTGTTCGTCTATGGTAAACATTATGGCGACCCTGCCCTGGATTCCCTGCTTTTGTGCCTCATCGGGATATCGGAAGTTTTTGCCGATATGCTTTTGTATTTTTTCCTGAAAACAAGCGCGGGGATCAGCGGCATCTTCGCATCCGGGGAAAATAGGTGCTTCTTCGACTACGCTGAAGGGAACGCCTTTGTCATCGGTATCTGAGGGATTGAGATTGAAAAAATCAAAGTCCTCATCCAGTATTTTAGATTCTACCTGCATCTTTGCCTTGATTAAAGTACCGTTGGGCCCGGAGATACCGGAACCTTCGGGTGCGGACAAGAAGGTTACGGTCGAATTTTTATCCTTTATACTATAGACCCAATCTTTTTGCCGACTTGAAAGTTCTATCAGACGGGCAAACGCATTACTTTCTTCCTCTTCCGTTAAATTCTCAACGTCGCCGACCGTTATGGATTGCTGATTATCCGCATTTTGGTCCAAATCATGTTCGCATGAGGTATAAAATAACATTCCCAAGACCATTGGCACTAATGCCAGATACTTTAATTTCCAGATTTTACGTGATTTTTCTTTTGTTAACATGACTATTCGTTTTTTGATTAATGATGAATTAAAAAATTGATTGATGAACGATATATTCTGTGTTTGAAAGGCCTCCGATAGCAGTAGCTCGTACTGCTCGTTTTTATCCGTTTTGGCGACTTGGGCATCGGCGATGAACTCGTGCAGTTCCGAAATCCTGTTTTGATAGACGTAGACCAAGGGATCGAACCATCCGACGATGCGCATCAACTCGAAGAACAGCAGGTCATAGGAATGTAGCTGTTGAATGTGCACCAGCTCGTGCTCAATGATATTCCGGTGTTCTTTGGCTACCACCTTGTCCCCGAGGAAAATGGACCTGAAAAAGGAGAAGGCAATATGGCTATCGACAATGATGATTTTCGTAAAGTTATGATAGTGGTTGATTTCACCCGTTCTGCGCAACCGGTACAACTGAAGCATTTTATATCCGAAAAAGAGGGTGGCCAAGACCATTCCACCGAAAAGCAGCCCTTCTTGCCAAGATATCTGAAAGATATCACTCTGTACCGTTGCGTTCACTGCAGCATCATTAATCCCCCATAGATATTCGGGATATAAATTATATCGCTCCGACACTGAGGTTTTGAGGGCCTCGATTTTTATCCAAGGTAAAGTCATGGACAACAGATAAGTACCAATAAGATACGCTCGGTTCCACTGAAAAAAGGTTTCCCGTTTCAAAAAGAAATCGTAGATGATAAGGAACACCAGTTGAAAGGCAATGCACTCGAGAATATATTGTATCATAATTTTATGTTTTAGAGCCTAGAAAGAACCGCTATTAAGGTTCTATTTTCTTACGGTTTTCGTTTTCAACCTTCGCTTTCTTTGTTCTTCTTGATGTCCTTCAGAATCGACTCCAGTTCCGAAAGGCTCATGTCGTTCTTTTTCATAAAGAAGGATACCATACTTTTGAACGAGCCCTGAAAATAGCCGTCGACCAGTTTGTTGATGGACTGGTTGCTGTAGTCGGATTTTTTGAGCAACGGAAAATAGAGGTGTCCCCTGCCCTCTTGCTCATGGTCTACGAATCCCTTGCTTTCCAGAATGCGCACGATGGTCGAGACCGTATTATACGCCGGTTTTGGCTTTGGTAGTTCTTCGATGATGGCCGCTACATTGGCCTTTTCAAGCTGCCAGAGGATTTGCATAACCTCTTCTTCTGCTTTTGTCAGTTGTTTCATTTAAATTCTTTTTTCGTCAATTTCGTTTACGCGGGAACCTATTTCCTAATCTTCAAATACAAATATAACTAAATTTATAGTTTAAACTAATTTTTTAGTTATTAATTTTGAATTCGATGCTTTGAGAACTGAGGTCAAGTGAATCCAATTACATTCTAAAATGATTTAGACGAATCGTTTTAGGGTGAGATGCCCATATTTTGGCCCGCAATCTTTAACATTTTCACAGTACCTTAGTCCAATAACAAATGAAAATATGGATATCGCTTTATTGATTATCGGTTTTATCCTCATGATCGTTGGCATTCTGGGCAGTTTTCTGCCGGTGCTGCCGGGACCTCCCGTCAGTTGGGTAGGACTGCTTTTGCTGCACTTGACCGAGGCCGTTCCGCAGAATTGGACATTCTTGAGTATTACTGCCGTCGTCGCTGTGGTAGTTTTTGCGCTAGATTACATTATCCCCGCTATAGGAACAAAAAAGTTCGGGGGCAGCCGAGCAGGCATGATCGGCACGACTATAGGGCTTCTGGTGTCGCTGGTTTTTCCGGTATTGGGAATTTACGGTATTATTATTTGGCCCTTTGTCGGGGCGTTGGTCGGGGAGCTTATCAATAAAGCCGATCAAAAAACAGCTTTGAGAGCGGCTTTCGGCTCGTTCATGGGGTTTTTGACCGGGACTTTTTTAAAGTTTATGGTCTGCGTGGTGTTTATGGGTCTGTTTATCGCGAAGGCTTGGGATTATAGGGCGGCATTATTTCCTTTTTTGAACTGATTTAACCCATCCAAACTACTTTTTCCTCAATAGCCCCCCGCGTCTGCTCCTCGATTTCGCCGTCGTAGTGCCCCATGTAGAAAAA
>JBAUIP010000489.1:0-5639 GCA_049683055.1 Pricia sp. | reverse complement strand
AAGCCGGGCGGTACGATTGTAGAGGGAACCTCCGGCAATACGGGAATGGGATTGGCCCTGGCGGCGATCGTAAAAGGATACAAGATGATCTGCGTCATCAGCGATAAGCAATCCAAGGAAAAAATCGATATTTTGAAGGCGATGGGCAGTGAGGTGCATGTGTGTCCCACGGATGTCGCGCCCGATGACCCCGAAAGTTACTATTCCACCGCCAAACGGCTTGCGGAGGAAATCCCCGGGGCCTGGTACGTCAATCAGTACGACAATCCCAGTAATTGTAAGGCCCACTATAAGAGCACGGGACCTGAAATTTGGGAGCAGACCGACGGTCAGGTCACCCATTTCGTGGTCGGTGTTGGCACGGGAGGCACCATCTCCGGTGTGGGGTCGTTCCTGAAATCCAAAAACCCCAATATCAAGATTTGGGGGGTCGATACCTATGGTTCCGTCTTTAAAAAATACCATGAAACCGGCATTTTTGATGAAGATGAAATTTATCCATACACCACGGAGGGTATCGGGGAAGACATACTTCCGAAAAACGTGAACTTCGATTTGATCGATGGTTTTACGAAGGTGACCGATAAGGATGCGGCAATTTATACCCAACGCTTGGCCAAGGAAGAGGGTTTTTTCTTGGGAAATTCCGCCGGGGCCGCTATAAAGGGCCTGTTGCAGCTTAAGGAACACTTTACGGAAGATGACGTAGTGGTCGTCCTTTTTCACGACCATGGCAGTCGCTACGTGGGCAAAATGTTCAATGATGAATGGATGCGGGAAAAGGGATTCTTGGAATAGGATGTTCGAAATTGAAGCGCTTTGATATTTAAAACACTTGAATCATGATAGAATTGGCCCTTGACACCCAAACCGTCAAAATCGATGCCGGCGAACTGGTCGGCTACGAGGTAGACGGTCACGAGTACATCCATCAAAAAGGGAGTCCCGGTTGGCGGAGTTCCGATACCGAGATGTTCCCTATCATCGGGCCGACCGCCGTGGCGGATTTTCAGGTGCAGACTCCCCGCGACATCGCCATGCAAGACCAGCACGGACTGCTGCGGGAAATGGAATACGAACTGGTGTCCCAAAAGGGGACCGAGGTGGTATTCCAGAAAAAATACCTTTCGCGAACGCCCGTCAAGAATTCCAAGTACCCCGAAAAGTCGAGTAAGGAATTTCTGTTCTGGACCTACGACTTCCTTTTTCAAAAGCAGTTCGTCCTGACTGAAACGGGACTCGAAATTGCCTTTACCGTATCCGGCGAGCGCGATACGCCGTTTATGCTTGGGTACCATCCTGCCTTCAAACTGCATTCCGAACATCCTGAAATCGTCGCGGGCGACCGAACCGTTTCCCTCGAAGAAGTTTTGGCCGTGGGCAACCGCGCGCTTGAGATTCCGGATTGCAAAAACATCCTATTAAAAGACGAAAAAGAACTGCGAATCACTACCGAAGGTTTCGGGAATTTCATGCTCTGGACCGAGGTGCCCAACATGGTCTGCATTGAGCCAATTACCTTTTATCCCTACACCGTCAAGCAACGGAACCTGCACGAGGGCTTTCAGTATCTCGGTGATGCCGCTAAGACCTTTATCGTTCGATTGGAGCCTCAGGAAATTGTCCCATAATTCCAACTTTCTGCTACCTTTATAGCCATGCAACGAATCTTCCCATTTCTGCAATGGTTGCCCCACTATAAAAAAAGCTGGTTCGGCAAGGATTTGGGTGCCGGACTGACCGTTGGTGTTCTGTTGGTACCGCAGGGTATGGCCTATGCGATGATTGCGGGCTTGCCACCGGTCTACGGGCTGTATGCGTCCCTCGTGCCCTTACTGGTCTATGCTTTGTTCGGCACCTCAAGGCAGCTGGGGGTCGGGCCCGTGGCAATGGATTCCCTTTTGGTCGCCGCCGGACTCGGGGCCTTGGCGCTTACCGGTGTGGAAAATTATATCGCGATGGCCCTGTTGCTGGCCTGCATGGTCGGGGTCGTTCAACTTTGCCTCGGACTGTTCCGACTGGGATTTTTGGTACGGTTTTTATCCCGCCCGGTCATTAGCGGATTTACCTCGGCCGCCGCCGTAATCATTATTTTCAGTCAGTTAAAGCATTTTTTCGGGGTAAACATTCCACAGACCAACCAATTCCATAAATCGGTCATTAATGTGGTGACGGCTATTCCGGAAACCAATGTGTACGCGCTTCTGATCGGCGTTCTGGGTATCGCGATGATCGTGTTGCTCAAACTCTGGAACGATAAGATTCCCGCTATTCTGGCCGTGGTCGTGGCCGGTATTCTAGTGGTCTATATTTTTAGGATGGATGCCCTCGGTGTACCTATCGTCGGCGAGGTGCCGGGCGGACTGCCCTCCTTCTCGCTTCCAGAGTTTAGCTGGCCAAAGGCAAAGACCTTGTTACCGATTGCCCTGACCATCGCGCTCATCGGCTACACCGAGGCCATTGGGATTGGCAAGGCCCTCGAGGAAAAAAACGAACAGGAAACCATAGAACCCAATAAGGAACTGATCGCCTTGGGATGGGCCAATATTTTCGGTTCCTTCTTTCAGTCCTATCTCTCTTCGGCCAGCTTTTCGAGATCGGCCATCAACAATGCCTCCGGCGCAAAGACCCCGGTGGCATCCTTGATGAGCATGTTGCTTGTGGCGCTGACCCTGTTGTTTTTCACCCATTTGTTCTTTTATCTTCCTAAAGCCGCGTTGGCCAGTATAATCATGGTTTCGGTCATCGGGCTCATCGATATCGATTATCCGAAAATCCTTTGGAAATACCGAAAAGACGAATTTGCGGTCCTAATTGTAACTTTTTTCTTTACCCTCTCCACCGGCCTGACCGAGGGCATTCTGTTGGGCATTCTGATTTCGTTATTGATCATGGTCTACCGGACCTCCAAGCCGCATTTTGTGGTACTGGGAAAGATTCAAGGCTCCGATTATTATAGAAACATAGACCGGTTCGGGGGCGATATCGAGCTAAGGCCCGATTTGATGATCATTCGTTTTGACTCCCAATTGTATTTCGGGAACAAGGATTATTTCAAGAAGCAGCTTTTCCGATTCATCGAAGCCAAGGGAAGCGGTCTGCGCGGCATCATTCTCAACGCTGAGCCTATCAATTACATCGATTCTACCGCGGTCGAAATGCTGGCCAATGCCATCCGCGAGATTCAACACCGGAATATCAAGTTCTACATTGCCGCTGCTATCGGTCCGACCCGGGACGTTATTTTTAACAGCCGTATCATTGATGTACTTCCCGGTGAACACCTTTTTGGTCGTACCAAAGAAGCGGTCGACTATTTTGACAATCCCGATTCCCTCACCAAAGTTGGTGCTCAAGTGGCGCACGAAAGCCGGCACAATGGATTTTAAGTTTTGTAAGCCAATTCATGTCAATAAATCGTTAAAAAATCATTTTTGAGTCAATTTTTTCTGCGAATTCGTTATTAAGAGCGGGCATTGCTTACGATTTTTGTTTTTGTTAAAAACATATAAAAACAAGTGCTACCATCTGGAAAAGTTTAACTATCTTTAACAGGAATTATATTACGTTTTCACTGTGAGAATCCTGATTTCAAGATTCAATTGGGATTCGTATAGTGCAACGCATAAAAGGTAGTGCGAATTATTTTCCAGAGGATTCCCCCTCCTCGTTGAATTAGAAATAGGCTGACGATTTTCTCCCCAAAGATTGCTTGACCCCGATTACAAATGCTATGGATTTATTATGGATATATACCGGCTTGGTCGCTGCTATTCTGATGATTTGGCTCTTCTTTGTGGTACAGATGTACAAAAAGTTGAAGAAGTAAGGTTTGTGGCTACAACGGACCTTCCTCCAAAACCTGTTCCCGAAACAGCACTATTTTGCTGTCCGGGTTTCTGTTGAGGTGCGATTTAATGATCCGTTCCGTTTCCAAGGTGTTTTTTTGGGGAATCAAAAACGCCTCTACATCCGCAAGTGAACCCAAGCCCATTTCCTTTTCTACAAAACCATAGCCCAAGTACCGGTTGTTACTGACCATGACAAAGGCATCCTCGTCAAGATGTCTTCCTTTTTCCTTGATCATATAATCCTCTTTTTCCGAAACCATATATTCCATGGCAAGTGCTACCTTGGTGTTGTAGTCCGACACGGTTTCGGAATCCCGACATATTCCTCCGCAACTGCTGAGCCTAAAGTGCGAGCATGTTTTTACGCTTTCCTGAAGGTGGCAGAATTTGGGGCAGAGTCCGAATTTTTCGCAAATCTGCTCGAGATACAGGCGGCAGTCAGTCGGACTGTATAAGACGACCTTGGCATTAGGTGCCATTTTGAGTTTGTTAAAAGCGAGGTGCCGAATGCCGCTCCGGTCTTCATAGGCGAAAATGCCGTAGGGATGTATTCTCTTTTTTTGGGCCTGATTGTAGATAGGATAATGCTTTTTGATGGCGGCCGATTCCATCAACAGGGCCACCAATTCACTTCCGGACAGTTCAAAAGAAATATCGGCGGTTTCGGCACAGAGTCGGACTTCCTTATTCGATTTATCGTAAAAATGACCGAGCACCCGCTTTTTGAGATTGATGGCCTTGCCTACGTAAATAATCTTTCCCTTCGCATCCTTAAAAAAGTAGATTCCCGGTTTTGCGGGAATTCCCTCAAAGGTTTCCCTGGGAAGTGCGGACGGCAAGGTGGCTTCCTGCGAACGGGCGTTGAGAAAGGCCTTGAAGACCTTATCGGCCCCGTGCGCCCGTAACAGTTGGCCGAACAATAAGGTAGTAGCGTGGGCATCGCCTCGGGCCCGGTGCCTATCGGTTAGAGGAATGCCCCGGGCGGAGCAAAGTTTTCCCAGGCTATAGGAATGGTATCCGGGAATCAGCTTTCGGGACAATCGCACGGTACACAGTTTCTTTCGGCTAAAACTGCGGCCGACGTTGCGGAGTTCGTTCTTGATGATATTATAGTCGAAATTCACGCTATGGGCAACGAAAATCGTTCCTTCCGTGATTTTAAGGATGTCATCCGCAATTTGATCGAAGGTCGGGGCATCGCGGACCGTGTCGTTGTCGATGCCCGTAAGACGCGTGATAAAGTAGGGGATATCCCGCTCCGGATCGACCAGCGAGGTAAACTCGTCGACAATCTCGTGACCATCGTATTTAAAGATGGAAATCTCGGTGATTTTGCTTCCGCGAAGGCTGTTCCCCGTGGTTTCTATGTCAACGATGCAGTACAAAAATGTGCTTTTGAAGGAGGATTACTGAAAAATGAAGTTAAGATGGATTCTTGAACAGCCCAAAGTTACGGGAATTTTTAAAATGGAATTCGGTACCGAAAATTCTTGTTCGATGAAAAGTATTAAGGTCCAAATGAGTTTTTTTAAGGCACCAATGCTCAACTGGTATTTGTAGCTTTACCGATTCGACAACTTTGCAAAAACTAAAGTCATGCCCATTATTGGAAATATCATCAAAGGCTTTATCGACGTTCGCGACAAACTGGCCGATGAGACGAATCCCGTAGACTCTCAGCTTGAAGTCTTGGAACGCTTGCTGAAAACAGCCAAGGATACCGCATTCGGCCAGCAGTATGATTTCGAGGCTATTTTAGGATCCGAAAACCCGACGAAGGCCTTTGCC
>JBAUIP010000488.1:0-4372 GCA_049683055.1 Pricia sp. | reverse complement strand
TTGCGTCCGCTGGTCGATTTTCCCCCGACCGAACGCATCACCCGCGAGACCAAAAAAGAAGAGCTGCTAGGAAACATCGTACTCGCCCCGCCCAGCGCCCACGGTAGTCCCTGGATTCGTAAAATGGTACCTTATGTCACCGCCTCCGCCAGCGGTTGGATGACCTTTCGGGGCGCCCGCCGTCGTCGGGCCATCGACAAGGGCTTCGTGCTGAGCGACCATTGCGATTGGGACGGATTGCTGGAAAGCATCGAGGCCACCGGCGCGGAAAAAGTGATCTGCACCCACGGTTATTCGGACATTTTTTCGCGGTATTTGCGCGAACAGGGGTACGACGCACGGACGGAGGAGACGCAGTATGGGGAAGATGAGGTAGAGTCAGTGGTCGGCAAGGAAGAAACAGCGGTATGAAACATTTTGCACAGCTTATAAAAACACTGGACAGCACCAATAAGACCAACATTAAAGTGCAGGCGCTGACCGACTACTTCAAAGTCGCGGGCGACACCGACAAGGTGTGGACGATTGCGATTCTATCGCACCGACGCCCGCCACGCCCTGTGAATACTACCCTGTTGCGGCAGTGGGCCTCCGAACTGGCCAACATTCCGCTTTGGCTTTTTGAGGAAAGCTATCATATCGTTGGCGACCTGGCGGAGACAATCGCCTTGGTCGTGCCCTCGGACCAAACCTCTACCGAAAAAACCTTGACCCGGTTTTTGGAAGAAATGATTGCCCTTAAAAAGAAGCCCGACAACGAGAAAAAAGCCTACCTCTACGAAAACTGGAAAGTGCTCGACTACTACGAACGCTTCGTTTTCTGTAAACTGATTACGGGCAGCTTCCGAATCGGGGTCAGCCAAAAACTGATGACCCGCGCTTTGGCCAAGGCGACCGAAATCGACGAGGATATCCTCGCCTACAAGCTGATGGGCAACTGGGACCCGAACGCCATCACTTTCCAAGAACTTATTCTTGAGGAAAATGAGAGCGATTACCTCTCCAAACCCTATCCCTTTTATCTGGCCTACGCCATCGAAGACGAGGTCGCGGACTTGGGAGACGTCAACGATTGGTCCGCCGAACACAAATGGGATGGCATCCGCTCCCAAGTCATCCTCCGCAACGACGAGATTTTCGTCTGGAGCCGCGGGGAAGAACTCGTCACTGATAAATATCCCGAATTCGGCGCTTTCGTCGGCGTCATCCCTAATGGCACCGTTATCGATGGGGAGATTCTCCCTTTTCCCAAAGGCGTCATCGGTACTTTCAATGATTTACAGACCCGGATCGGTCGAAAAACGGTATCCAAAAACCTGTTGAAAAAAGTTCCGGTCATTTTGAAGGCGTACGATATGTTGGAATGGAAGGGTGAGGATATTCGCGATACACCGTTCATCGAACGAAGGGAACTATTAGAAACCTTGTTCCGTAAAATCAGAAATCTCGACGGGCCCATTGTTGAAACTAGGCAGTCTGAAAAAGGGAAGCCATCTGCGATAAAGGAAAGAGCAGCCGAGAAAAGTAAGTCAATTGAAAAAGACCCGTCCAGCGCGGTCGAGGTGCCATTTTACCTCTCCGAGACCATCCATTTCGAATCCTGGGATGAAGCGGCCGAAGAACGCGAACGCTCCCGCGAGCTGCATAGCGAGGGCCTAATGCTCAAGCGCAAGGACTCGCCCTACCTCGTCGGCCGCAAAAAAGGTGATTGGTGGAAATGGAAGGTCGACCCCCTCACCATCGATGCCGTCCTCACCTATGCCATGCGGGGCCATGGCCGTCGCAGCAACCTCTTCACCGACTATACCTTCGCACTTTGGGCCGAAAGAGATGATGGTGAAAAAGAACTTGTCACCTTCGCCAAGGCCTACTCTGGCCTCACCGACGCCGAATTCCGAAAGGTCGACAACTGGATTAAAAAGAACACGTTGGAACGTTTCGGCCCCGTCCGATCCGTCACTCCCCATCACGTTTTCGAAATCGCCTTCGAGGGCATCGCGGAATCGTCGCGACATAAAAGTGGTGTCGCGACCAGATTCCCCCGCATTCTCCGATGGCGAAAGGACAAGAAAATCGAGGAGGCGAATACGTTAGATGACCTGAGAGAACTTATCCCTTGAACTAGACGCTGATGAAATCACTTCCCGGTCCTAAAACACAATCGCGATGAAGGGTGGTTATTTGATTGTAATTTTGCAATAAATGTATTGATTAGGGCATTTAGAATTACGCTCGTATAATGAATTGAGCGATTAGTCCGCTACCAATCTTACAAGCGAATCTTCTCGCAACCATGACACGAAAAGAACTGTACGAAATCGCCGAAAACTGGTTCCAGCAACAAAACTGGAAACCTTTCCCTTTCCAAAAAAACACCTGGAAGGCCTTCCTGCAAGGCAAACACGGCTTGCTCAACGCCCCGACCGGAAGCGGCAAGACCTATGCGCTCTGGTTTCCTATCGTTTTAACCTACATCAAAAGCAATCCCGATTTCCGCACCAA
The DNA here is from genome assembly GCA_049683055.1 of Pricia sp. GTDB lineage: Bacteria > Bacteroidota > Bacteroidia > Flavobacteriales > Flavobacteriaceae > Pricia. The sequence goes on along the minus strand of JBAUIP010000488.1, from coordinate 1,870 downwards.
ACACAAAAAAGGACTCAAAGCCATTTGGATTACACCGCTACGGGCATTATCCCAAGAAATCCGACAATCCGCCGAGCGGGTCACTGAAGACCTTGGCACCCAGATGACCGTTGGCATCCGCACGGGCGACACGACTACCAAAGAACGTGCACGAATGAAAAAGCAGATGCCGGACCTGCTCATTACGACCCCCGAAAGCCTTCAACTGCTCCTTGCTTCTAAAGGCTACGCCAAGGTTTTTAAGGACTGCTCCGCCATCGTGGTCGACGAATGGCACGAACTGCTGGGCACCAAACGAGGAGTGCAGATGGAATTGGGACTATCGCGGCTGCGGGCCATATCCCCCAAAATGCGAATCTGGGGCATCTCGGCCACTATCGGGAATCTCGATCAGGCACGACAAGTGTTATTGGGACCAACATCCACGGCATTGGAGAATTCCGTGATGATCAAGGCCAACCTCAACAAAAAAATTACGGTCAAAAGTATCATCCCCAAAAAAATGGAGACCTTCCCGTGGCGCGGACATCTCGGTATCCGGCTTCTAGAAGATGTTGTGCCCATTATCAACGATAGCAGAACCACCCTGCTCTTCACCAACACCCGCAGCCAATGCGAGATCTGGTTCCAAAAACTGCTGGACAAACATCCCGAATACGCCGGGGAAATCGCAGTGCACCATGGCAGTATCAACAAAGAAACGCGAATATGGATCGAACAGGCCATTCGCGACGAGAATCTTAAGGCAGTGGTCTGTACGTCCAGTCTCGATTTGGGCGTCGATTTCGCCCCAGTGGAAACCGTGGTACAGATTGGTGGCCCAAAGGGTGTCGCGCGCTTCCTGCAACGGGCAGGACGCAGCGGACACAGTCCCGGCAAGGAGAGCGTCATCTATTTTATGCCCACCCACGCCATCGAGCTCATTGAAGCATCGGCCCTGAAAAAAGCGGTCAAGCAAAACGTGGTGGAAGACCGTTTGCCCTATCTGAACAGTTACGATGTACTGTTGCAATACCTCACCACCTTGGCCATCTCGGACGGATTCTATCCCAATGAAATCTTTGCGGAAGTCCGACAAACATTCTGCTATCAAACATTAACTCGAGACAATTGGCAGTGGCTGTTGAATTTTTTGGTGATGGGCAGCCAAAGCCTACAATCCTACGACGAGTACAAAAAAGTGGAAGTCGAGGAGGATGGCCGGTTCAAGGTCGACAATCGCGGCGTGGCGATGCGGCACCGGTTTCAGATCGGCACCATCGTAGGCGATGTCAATTTAAGCGTGCGCTATCAAAAGGGAGGATATATCGGTTCCATTGAGGAGTTTTTCGTCTCCAAACTCAACCGTGGCGATGTGTTCACCTTCGCCGGGCGCAATCTGGAATTCATCCGCATCAAGGATATGCAGGTACACGTGCGCAACTCCAAAAAGAAGACGAACAAAATTTCCAGTTGGATGGGCAGCCGCCTCACCCTTTCAGCCCAGATGTCGAAACTGTTGCGAGAGGAGCTATACTCTTTTTATGAGAACAAAAAAAAGCAATCCGACGAAATCCGCTCGCTGGACCATCTTTTCAAGCGGCAACAACGGGAGAGCATCGTTCCCAAACCGGATGAATTTCTCATCGAAAGCTTTAAGACCCGAGACGGCCACCATCATCTTTTCTACCCCTTCGAGGGGCGGTTCGTCCATGAGGCCATGGGCAGTCTGCTGGGCTATCGTATCAGTCTGCTCTCCCCAATTACCTTTTCGCTAGCATTTAACGATTATGGTTTTGAGCTGCTCTCGGACCAACCTATCGACATCCAACAAGTGCTCGATAACGACCTATTTAGTCCGCAATACCTTTTGGACGACTTGCAAAAAAGC
>JBAUIP010000487.1:0-10646 GCA_049683055.1 Pricia sp. | reverse complement strand
TGCCTATGCTGTTGGGAGGAATAATTCTGGTTTTTCGGAACAAGTATCTGGGGGGATTTTTGCTGACGGCGATTGCGATGGCCTTGGAAATCAGGGCCAACCACTATCAGATGACCTACTATTTTATGTTTTTGGTCCTCATTTTTGGGATAGTCTATCTGGTGGATGCCATACGCAAAAAAACCTTGAAACCTTATTTTATATCCGTTGGAGTAGCCTTTTCCGCCGTGGCCCTTGGAATCGCCGCCAACGCTACTAGCTTGATGGCTACCAAAGAGTATGCGGATTGGAGTACCCGAGGCCCATCGGAGCTGACCATTGAACCGGATGGCTCCACCAAGGAAAATACGGAAGGTCTCGAAAGGGAATACATCACTCAATGGAGTTATGGTATCTTGGAATCGCTGAACCTCTTCGTACCACGTCTTTTTGGAGGCTCGACTAGTGAAGACCTTGGCGAGAATTCCAAAAGCTATGATTTTTTGATCGATCAGGGAATTTCACGCAGCCAAGCCTTGAGTTTTTCTAGCGGATTGCCCCTGTATTGGGCCGAGCAACCGGGCACTTCAGGTCCGGCGTACATCGGGGCCATTGTATTTTTCTTCTTCGTTTTGGGATTGATTCTGGTCAAGGGCCGCGCTAGATGGTGGCTTTTGGGAGGTGCTTTACTATCCCTTTTCCTCTCTTGGGGAAAGAATTTCAGTGTCCTGACCGATTTTATGATCGATTACTTCCCGTTGTACGACAAGTTTAGAGCCGTTTCCTCGGCGCAGGTGGTGTTGGAGCTTTGCGCCCCGATTTTGGCAATTTTGGCGCTGAGGGAAGTTTTTAAAGTTTCCCTATCAAAATCCGAAAAACTTAGAGCCCTGAAAATCTCTTTTTTAACAGTCACGGGATTGATAGTCTTGCTTTTTGTAATTAAAGGAATGTTCGATTTCGAAGGTCCGAACGATGCCTTCTTGAAACAAAATTATGGCGACGAGCTGGTATCCCTGATTCAGGCGGACCGGGAAGCGGTGTACAACGGTGATCTTTTCCGCTCCTTTATTTACATATTACTGGCTGCTCTGGCCTTGTGGTTCTTTGTCAAGGAAAAGCTAAAGGCTAATATTGCTATACTAGCTGTTGTACTGCTGGTCGTATCCGATTTGGCGGGAGTGGCCAAACGCTACGTCGATAACGACGATTTCGTATCCAAACGCAAGATGCTACAACCTTTTCCCGAAACACCTGTGGACCAGCGGATTGCCCAAGATGAAGAATTATTCAGGGTCTATGACCCGCAAGAAGGAATCAACGGAGCTCGAACATCCTTTTACCACCAATCCATCGGTGGATACCACGCCGCCAAACCGGCCCGTTTGGAAGATTTGTTCAGCTTCCACATTTACAAGGGGCATACGAACGTACTCAATATGCTCAATGTCAAGTACGTAGTTCAACAGGATGAAAACGGACAGTCCTATCCCGCAGTCAATCCCGAAGCCAACGGTAATGCATGGTTTATCGAAAAACTGGTGGAGGTCGAGGATGCCGATGCGGAAATCACGGCCTTGGACACTTTGAATACGAAAAGGGTAGCGGTAGCCACCCAGGAAATGTTGCAAGATGTGGATGGCAGGAACTTCAATGTGGATTCGACATCCACTATCGAGTTGACCGAGTATAAGCCCAATCGGTTGACCTACCTATCGAAAAATACCAATTCGGGATTGGCCGTGTTCTCCGAAATGTACTATCCCTTTGGGTGGACGGCCTATATCGACGGGCAGCCCGAAAACCACTTTAGGGTAGATTACACGTTACGCGCCTTGGAGGTGCCGGCAGGCGAACATACGATTGAATTCAGGTTCGAGCCCGAAGTGATCAAAACCGGAAGCACGATTACTTTGGCCAGCTCCATTGTATTCGGACTGATTTTGCTGGGGGGAATCGGATTTACATGGTATCGAAAACGCAAAGAAGAAACACCGCCTCACCAAAACTGACCGGATTTGTTTTGAGTAGATTTGGCGCCGGTCATCGAAATAGATATTCGCAACTCCATGAAAAAAGTCCTCATCATTTCGTATTACTGGCCGCCCGCTGGGGGGCCGGGCGTACAGCGATGGTTAAAATTCGTGAAGTATCTTCGGGAGTTCGACGTGGAACCTATAGTCTACGTGCCTGAAAATCCCCATTACCCCATCGAGGATGCTTCTTTGGAAAAAGAAATCCCAAAGGATGTTACCATTCTAAAACAGCCCCTTTTCGAGCCTTATGGTCTGGCCAAGTTGCTATCCCCCAAAAAAACCAAACGTATTTCCTCGGGTATAATCAAATCCGAGAATCAGTCCGCCATGGAAAAGGCGATGCTCTGGGTGCGGGGCAATTTTTTTATTCCAGATGCGCGGAAGTTTTGGGTCAAGCCATCCGTGCAGTTTTTATCGGAATTTTTGGATGGAGAAAACTCGAAAATCCCTGGGTCAAATGACACGGTCGAAAATGACCATTTTGAAAACGAAGCCGTTAAGCGAAAGCAGATAGATACCTGCCGTAACGATTCATTCGAAAATAGCCATCAAGAAATCGATGCTGTCGAAAGGAGACGTGCAAGCGGCGACTCTGCAGAAAATGACGCACATGGTATAGACACCGTTATCACCACCGGCCCGCCCCACAGTGTCCACTTGATTGGACAGGCGCTCAAAGAACAAAAAGGCGTCCGCTGGCTGGCAGATTTCCGGGATCCTTGGACCTCCATCGGGTACCACAAAAAACTAAAGCTTACCGCATCCTCCCAAAAAAAGCATAAGGAACTGGAGCGCTCCGTTCTCACCCAGGCGGACCATATCATCGTTACCAGCGACACCACTAAAGAGGAATTCCAACAAATCACCGAACAACCGATATCCGTCATCACCAACGGCCACGATTCCGACTATCAGGGCGATGCCGACCTCGACAAAGATTTCACCATATCGCATATCGGTTCGCTGCTCACTGGCCGTAATCCTAAAAACCTTTGGAAAGTCCTCTCCCGATTGGCCGCCGAAAACGCGGTGTTCAGAGCTGACTTGCAACTGGAATTCATGGGGGTTGTAAGCAAAGATGTAATGGACAGCCTGTACCGCGCCGAACTCGGTCCCTATATTAAAATGCGTGGCTACGGTTCCCACAAAGAAGCGCAACGCCGACAGCAACAGTCGCAAGTGCTACTTTTGGTAGAAATCGATTCGGAAGAAACAAAAGGTATTATCCCCGGAAAACTGTTCGAATACATGGCCGCCCAACGCCCCATTTTGGCCCTAGGACCGGAGGACTGGGCCGCAGGACAAATTATAACCGAAACAGAGGCGGGAGCCATTTACGACTATAAGGCACAGGTCGAGCTGAAAAAGACTATTTTGACTTGGTATAAAGATTACAAAAAAGAAAAATTGAGCTCTCGGGCCAAAAACATAGAAAAATATAGTCGAAAGGTACTGACCGGGGAATTGGCGAAAATTTTGCAGGCAGGCTAAGCTTGCTTTTTGCATAGAGTTCCTACCTGCTATGTAAGTTGCCAACCCCAGTTTTAACCAATCTCCAGTTTAACCAATCCCCATATGGGCGTCGTCTTCAAACAGTCGTTGAACAATACCATCGTCACCTACCTGGGGTTCGGAGTGGGAGCTGTAAACGTGCTTTTTCTGTACACCAATTTCATGTCCGACGAATACTACGGACTTGTAAATGTGGTGCTATCCGCATCCACGGTATTGATGCCCATCTTGGCCTTCGGGGTGCCCAATACGCTCATCAAATTTTATAGTAGTTTCAAGGATCAAAAAACGACCGACGGGTTTTTGACCCTCATGTTATTCCTTCCCTTAGTGCTTATTGTACCCATCGCAGGTCTTACTTGGGCTGCCCATGAGACCATTGGCCATTTTCTATCCCAAGAAAACCCTATCGTACAAAATTACGTTTGGCCGATTTTCTGGATCGGCATGGCCATGGCCTACTTTGAGGTATTTTACGCTTGGGCTCGGGTGCGGATGAAGTCCGTTTTCGGGAATTTTATGAAGGAAGTCTTTTCGCGGGTCGGGGTCACTTTGCTTTTGTTCCTGCTTTACTTTGAGTTGATTGTAATCGAAACGTTTATCCCCATCGCGGTCGGGATCTACCTGCTGCGCACCTTGATCATGTCCGCCTATGCCTTTCGCGCCCGGATGCCAAAATTCGTCTTCGAATTCCCAAAAAACACCCGTAATATATTGGTCTACACGACGCTAATCATCATGGGCGGCTCGGCGGCGGTCGTACTGCTGGAAATCGACAAGGTCATGATCAACCAGTTCATCAAAATCGAAAACGTCGCCTATTATAGCGTTGCAGGGTTTATCGCCATGGTCATCGCCGTACCCTCCCGATCCATGCACCAAATCACCTATCCGCTCACGGCGGAGCTGCTGAACAAAAAGGACAAGCCAGCACTAAAAGCCCTGTACCAACGCAGCTCCCTGACCTTATTTATTGTATCGGGACTTCTTTTTATCCTCATCCTATTGAATTTGAACGACCTGTACGAACTGCTCCCTGAGGCCTACCGTGATGGTTTTATCATTTTCGTTTGGCTCGGGCTGGCCAAAGTTTACGATGCGCTTTTGGGAAATAACAATTCCATCCTCTACAACTCCGACTACTACCGGGCCGTCTTGCTGATGGGCGTACTTTTAGCGGTTTTGACCATCCTTTTTAACCTATGGCTGATACCCAGATTCGGACTCGATGGTGCCGCCATTGCCAGTTTTTCCGCCTTTTTTATCTATAATTCCATCAAATTGGGCTACGTCCGGCTTAAGTTTGGCATTCATCCCTTTACCTCGGAGACCCTGAAGGTTATCCTACTTTTGGCGCTTATCGGACTGCCGCTTTACTTTTTTGACTTTCCTTTCCATCCCATTATAAATATCGCTCTTAAAGGGATTTTAATTTGTGTGTTCTACGTTATCATTTTGTACCGTTTTAAGATTTCGGAGGATGTTTTTGGATTAATTTTTAAAGTTTTTGGTAAGAAATAATTTCTTCCAGCATGAGTAGCGATACACAAGTTGGCTTTGATCAATAATTCCAGTAATTTCACATAGAATTGAAGTTGTATAGAATAAGGGCAAAAAATGAAAATAAGAATCAAGAGAAATTCCATTCGGTTTCGGTTGACAAAGTCCGAAGTGGCCGAGTTTTGCGAAAAGGGATATATTGAGGAGAGGACGGTTTTTGAGGATGCCGCTTTCGTCTACGGAATTCAAATGGTCGAAAATGTTGAGGGACTCAGTGCCGAACTCAAGGATGGTAAAATTCTTCTGAAAGTCTCGGAGAACATGTCCGCTGATTGGGATGCCACCAATAAAGTTGGCTTCGAGGATACTTTTTCCCTTCAAAACGGGGATGCCCTCCACTTACTTTTGGAAAAGGATTTTACTTGTATGGACGACCGTGGAGAAGATGAATCGGACAATTATCCGAACCCGAAACTTGCCTCGGCTCCTAAAAGTGAGATGCCGTAAGTGCCAAGTCTCTGCGCTATTCCGAGAATAAATAATTACCGTTCCAATATTAGAAAGCGAGGGACCTTACAGCGAAGAGCCCAGTTGCGTAGATGTGAAAAATAATGTTAGGCGACTTCCCGGGGGTAGAGTTTGCCAAAACCAATTATTAAAAATGAAGGAGATAATGAAGGAAGATTTTAAGCGAAATGTCTCGATTACGGGCTCCCAAGAATTTACGGGACTCGAACTGAAGGAGCCCGTTCGCCACGCCGCCGGTATGCTTGGGGTTCGCGAAACCATGAAACACGGGTTTAAGGAAATGGGCGTGGTCCGTTCCATGCGGGCCTTACTCGATATGAATCAGGAAGGCGGATTTGATTGCCCCAGTTGCGCCTGGCCTAATCCCGAGAATCCCTCGCCCATTGCGGAATATTGTGAAAATGGGGCCAAGGCTTTGGCCGATGAAGCGACGACCGACCATATTGGGGCGGATTTCTTTGCGAAGAACTCCGTCGAGGCCCTATCCCAGCTTACTGATTACCAGCTCAACAAATTCGGACGCTTGACAGAACCTTTGGTCCTACGGCCCGGAAGCATCCACTATCAACCCATATCTTGGGAGGATGCCAATGCCCTGATTGCGGCGGAACTGCATAAACTGGAATCCCCGGACGAGGCCATTTTTTATACCTCAGGAAGGTCGAGCAACGAAGCGGCCTATCTCTACGGGATGTTCGCCCGTGCCTTTGGCACCAATAATATGCCGGACTGCTCCAACATGTGCCATGAATCCAGCGGGATTGCCCTGAGCGAAACCCTTGGCATCGGAAAAGGCTCTACCAAACTCGAAGACCTCTACGAAGCGGAAGTTGTTATCATAGCGGGACAAAATCCCGGTACGAACCATCCGCGAATGCTATCCGCACTTGAAAAATGTAAGGAGAACGGGGGCAAGGTAATCAGCATTAATCCTCTTGAGGAAACGGGACTCATTAATTTTAAGAATCCGCAGAATGTCAAGGGCATTCTTGGTGGGGGAGAAAATATGGCGGATATACATTTGCCCGTTCGCATAAATCAGGATATTTCTTTGATCAAGCTGCTGATCAAAAAATTGGCCGATCTCGATAGCGCCGCGATGGATCATGTCGCAAGGGAAAAATCCGCTGTGGGCAATGGAGGGAGATACGATTTGGAAGGTAAGCATGGAGAGGCAGGCTTGGCAGAAAATAACCGTGCAGAGGCAGATGATGCAAAGAAGGACGGAAAGATGATTGGAGAAAAAACGGTCTCCTCGAAAATCGCCACTGCCGGAAACCAGGTTTTCGACCATAATTTCCTAAATAAGTATGTCGATGGATATGATGCCTTGATGGCGGATATCCAAAATTACGACGAAAAGGAATTGCTAGAGCATTGCGGAGTAGAGGAATCCCTGATAGAAAACACCGCCTTACTGCTCGCCCAAAAATCCAAAATCGTGGTTTGCTGGGCGATGGGATTGACCCAGCACAAAAACGGCGTCGCCAATATTCGGGAGTTCGTCAATTTATTATTGTTGAAAGGGTCTTTTGGAAAACCCGGAGCGGGCACCTGTCCCGTTCGCGGTCATAGCAATGTGCAGGGCGACCGCAGCGTGGGCATCCAACATTTTGTTGACAAGGAACTGAACCAGAGAATCGAAAAACATCTTGGTTTTACTCCTCCCGACACCGAGGGCGTCGATACGGTCGGTGCCATGAAAGCCATGCATGACGGCAAGGCTAAAGTCTTCATATGCCTAGGCGGAAACTTTCTAATGGCCGCCTCCGATACGGAATACACGGCCAAGGCCTTACAGAATTGCAATCTGACCGTTCAAATCAGTACCAAGCTCAACCGGACCCATCTGGTTACCGGAAGAACGGCCCTAATTCTGCCCACCTACGGCCGCTCCGAGAAAGATATGAAGAACGATGACCTCCGTTATCTCACTATGGAGGACAGTATGGGTCGGGTCCGGCAATCCCGTGGCCTACTAAAACCGGCCTCTAAAAACATCAAAAGTGAACCCGAACTGATTGCCGAACTGGCGGATACCTTTTTTGCCGGAGACCATCCGATGCCTTGGAAAGCCATGGCCGTCGACTATGACCTGATTCGGCAAAGTATCGATAAAGTGGCGAAAGGTTTTGAAAAAACCTCCGAACGTTCCAAGGGCATCGGATTCTATCTTCCCAATAATGTCCGCGACCTCGATTTTAGTATGCTGCCGAACGGCAAGGCGCAGCTGACCATGAACGAATTGCCCGACCACAATCTGGCCGAAGGGGAGTTTATGCTGATGACCATCCGTTCGCACGACCAGTTCAATACTACGATTTACGGACTCGATGATCGTTACCGCGGCGTCTACAATGAAAGAAGGGTGTTGTTTATGAATCCCGATGACATGAAAGCTAAGGGTTTCAAGAAAAGAGATGCGGTCAACATCCATAGTAATTACGATGCTACCCTACGCACGGCCAAGAATTTTTTAGTGTTGCCCTACAAAATTCCGAGGGGGGATTTGGCGGCTTATTTTCCCGAGACCAATATCCTGGTACCCTATAATCACTTCGCGGACAAGAGCAAAACACCAATTAGCAAGTCGATCAAAGTCAGGGTGGTGAAAGCCGATTAATCGATAAAAGTGGTTTGGACAAGTTTATGGCTTCAAGTTGCATAGCCAAACTCATTTATAAGGCTCGTCTGAGAAAAATTAAACTTGCAATTTCTTTTGTGAGTAGCCGAACGAAAAGTGTAACCCCATAAAAAACCCCCGCAGCAGAAGATTCTACTACGGGGGCAAACAACTAACCAACCTAAAAACTATTTTTAAAGACCTAGACGGTAGTCTTAATATCTTCTGGAACTCCTCGATGAGGCTGTTCTGGCGGAGCGGTTTCCGCTACTTCTTGACGGTGCCCTGCTCACTGTGCTTCTAGACGAGGTACTCCGTCGCGTCTGACTTACCGACCTCTCATTGTTCGTATTTTGTCTCGGTTCACGAACTGAAGTGGACCGTTGCGTTCTATTGGTCGAAGTTCTGTTCGCTATCTTACGATTTGACGTGCTTCTATTGCTATCGGAACGTACCGTGTTGCTTCTATTTGGGGACTGGCTACGTTGCGTTTGTCCATTGGTATACTGTCGGGAGGCGGTACTGGTCCGCGATGCATTGTTGCTTCGGGTTGCAACGCTTCGATTGCTTCTTGAGGTGGCCGTTCCATTACTTCTCGACGCTACGCTTCTGTTACTTTTGGTCGTAGCACTTCTGTTACTTCGCACCAAGTTATCCCGTACCGCGACCCTACGGTCGTTTCGGTACACTTTGGCTCTATCTTGGCGTACCTTGTTATACCGATGGGTTCGTCCGATTTTGGCATAGGCCCTACGCGTGTTGTGCCTGTATGGATTATAATAGGTGTATCGGATAGGACTGTAATACCGACGGTAGGGCCGATTGTACACCAAACATAATCCTACGGCCGGTCGGGCAAAAAACGCATGGAAGGGCCTGTACACATAATTTCTGTTGTAGATATTGATGTATCCGGTGTGGTAATCATAGAATCCCCTGTTATTGTAATAAACGTACATTCCGCCTACACGTCTAACCCTGTTGCGTCGGTAGTTGATATCGACATCGCCAATCTGTGATACCCGTCCATAATAGTCATAAAAAATAGGGATGTTTTCTACTTGGATGACAGCTCCATAGTCGTCATATTGAGCATAGGGACTATAATCAAATCCGGAGTTGAAAGTGACTCCATTTCGACGCCCGGATACACGATCCTCGATATAAAAATCGAACTCCCCATCCGGATACACGGAAAAAGTGATTCCGTTCTCCACGAAAATAAAGGAGTCGTTATAGCGATAGGATAGGCGTTCCGAAACCATATCCTCTGAATTTTCGGTAGCTGTGGCCATCACACCAGAGGTGCTAAAAATTAGGGCCGTTACAAAAAGTACTACATTTTTCATGATAGTAGGTTTTACGCCTGCCAGGCAGACTGGTTGTCGAATGCAACTATTCACATCCGCCTTGAATAAAACAAACAGCGTGCCAAAAATTTGAAATTCTATATAATATTCTGAAAATGAGAAGTATATAAAGTTATAATTTAAGCAGAGGAATTATAATTTTACTAGAGAATGGTATGAAGAAGACGTTTGTGACAATGAAATATGGCAATAATTATCACCTACGCACGACGATTTCTCCTTCGTTGGTAGGCAATAAAGCTATCTTCGTTTTTCGCGACTTTGTCAGAAGTACCGTACATAATTGGGCTTTTGAACCCATCAAAATTAATTTGATTCGCCTGCTCTGTTTCATAATTTGGTTCTTACCTTGCCAACACGCTTGAAGCATTCTTCCTTAAATACGTTTAGAACTCCATGAAAAAATACTTTGGCCCAATCGGAATTATCCTGTTTTCTCTTTTGACATTATACTCCTGTATTGACGATGACAACGGTATCGACCCGATAATTGGTTCCGAAGAAAATATTGCTCAGGTGGTTACCGGTAGTGATAATCTTCAAAGTTTGGCCGCTGCCCTGCAACGTACCGATTTGGTGGCTGCCCTTGAAAGTGGTGGTCCCTTTACGGTGTTGGCCCCAACGGATGAAGCTTTTGCCGATTTTTTATCCGAGAATGGTTATGCGAGTCTGGAAGAGGTTCCTGTAGAGGTATTGGAACAAGTACTGCTCAATCACGTTATCGCCGCACCCATTACCACGACGGATTTTATTACCGGTCAAGTCGGATACGCCTCTACCATAGCGGATTCCCCTTCAATAAATCTTGCGAAATTGAGCCTTTTTTTTGACACTTCCGACGGCATCTCATTCAACGGGGAGGCGGTAATCGATCAGAATCGGGCGGATATCGGGGCGTCCAATGGTGTGATACATGTTATAAACAATGTTCTCGAACTGCCTACCGTGGCTACGTTTATAGCCGCCGATCCGATATTCGAAAGCTTGGAGGATGCCTTGAACCGCGATGACCAAGCCGATTTCAAGGCTGTTTTGGAGCGAGCGGCGGACACTTCTCCGGCACCTTTCACGGTCTTCGCTCCCATCAACGAAGCCTTTGCC
>JBAUIP010000486.1:0-2312 GCA_049683055.1 Pricia sp. | reverse complement strand
GGATTCCCCATTCCCCATCTTTTATCCCTTGAACCGAGACCAAGCGGTCGTGTTTCTCTTCGGGAAGATAGAACCAGGTATCGTCCATCCCGAGTGGATCAAACAGACGGGTTCTTAGGAATTCGTCGAAGGACATTCCGGATACGACTTCCAGAAAATAGCCTAGCACATCCAGGCCCTCGCTATAGGTGAAGGCATCTCCGGGATTGTGGTGCAATGGCAATTTCGCGAGTTTTTTGACGCTTTCCCCAATAGAAATGTTCTCGGTCGTGAACAAATCGGTAATCCCCGCCTTGGCATAGATTTTTCGGAAGCGCTCATCGCCATCGATTACACCGTATCCCAATCCGGAGGTATGGGTAATAAGGTCGCGGATCGTAATCTGGTCTTTGGCCGATTTTACGGTATAAGTGGAATCTTTTTCGTTGAAGGTATCCAGAATTTGTGCTTCCCCGAACTCGGGGATGTATTTCGAGATAGGGTCGTCCAACTGAAACTTGCCCTCCTCCCAAAGCATCATGACCGCAGTGGAAGTAACGGCCTTGGTCTGGGATGCTATCCGGAAAATGGCGTCCTTGGTCATTTCGGTTTTGGAGGCATTGTCCGCCATTCCATAGGCATTATGGAATACGATTTTTCCGTTGCGGGCGATCAAAGCAACGATACCCGGTACCTGATTTTCCGCAACCGCCGTTTTAAGCATAGCATCGATTTTCGCCAAGCGTTCAGGAGACAGTCCTACGTTGGTGGGTGTTCCTCCGATCAGTCCCAAAGCCTCCTGCTCGGTAGTGGATTGAGCCAAGGCCGAACCCAGCATCAGATAGAGCACCAGGCTAAGAAAGTTTTTCATCTAATTGGATATTTGTCCCATAAGATATTCATTTTTACAGTATTCACTTTGAAACCATCCTAAGTTTTGCGCCACATCTAGCTTTTCCGGTGAGTAGTTATCGCTCGATGCTGTTTGTCTCGGTTTCAGGATACACGTTTTTCGTATTTCCTCGGGAGTCCGTAAAATTGATTTTTTTCATAGTATCGGTAACGAAAAGTCCTCTGCTGTTTTGGGAGAGATATCCCGAACCATAATGGAACTCCATTTTAAAAGTTTTTCCGTCACTCGTTTCTATGGTGGCAAATTGGGTATTGGGCTTGGCCGCTATCCATTCCGTATTTTGTGAAGTAGGGTGGGAGGTGAACAATTTTAAGGCATCATCATTGTTTGCCGACATAATTGTGTAATTTCCGGATGCGTTCCGCAGGTAAGCCAAACCGCTTGCATCGCTATCGTTCAGAAAACCACTTTTGTCGAAAGGAATATTCTTGAAAGTCCCGTCACCGTTCCCTTTCAAAAAAGCACCCATAAAGGCATCATATCGCCCAGTGGCGGCCTCGGTAGCGTAGGAGTTTCCTGTTAGAAGGATATCCTGCAGACCATCCAAATCAAAATCGGCCACTGAAATACCCTCTATCGGGGCCGTCTGTAAGGCCAAGGGCAAACTCCGTAATTCGAAGCGCCCATTTCCCAAATTTTCGAGATAACTGCTGGTAAAAATATGGCTCTCGATTACATAGGCCGCTTCTAGTTCTTGCGGCAAAAATGATTTTTCAAAAGGGGTCGTAGCGTAAGCTTCGTAGGTCTTGAACCTGCCCCGCATGGCATTGATTTGACCCACGATTTCGTCCCTAGAATGGGCCAACTGGTTCTCGCCGTCGATATAATAAGACATGACAGGGTCTATCTTTCCATTTTTGTCATAGTCGCTGGCGTAGATGCGCAGAGGCTCTTGTGTGGATGCCCTGTATTTAGTATTCAGGCCAAGGTTGCCCAAGATGTAGTCCATGTCGCCGTCTTGATCGAAATCGCCGCTGTTTATGCTGTTCCACCAGCCTTCGGATTTGTCGAGGCCGGGAATTTCACGATGGACCAAATTTCCATTGTCATTATGGAAAAAGGTGATGGGCATGAACTCGCCTACCGTGATAAGGTCTGTCCATCCGTCGTTGTCATAGTCCGTCCAAATAGCGGAGGTGACCATGCTCAGGTTTTGCCAGCCCTCGACGGAATTCGCGATATCCGTAAAATGGGGTTCGGTCGCGATGGGTTCGGAACGATTTTCAAGTAAATAGCTTTGGGCTGGCATGGGATACTCGCCGGGACTCACCCTTCCGCCTACAAAAAGGTCCAGGTCACCATCTTTGTCGAAATCGTTGGCCACTGCACAGGATCCACTGGCCATGATTTCGGGAAGCCCTTTCGATTTTGTAAAACGCCCTTGGCCGTCGTTGAGGTACAAACGGTCTTGGTACATGCC
>JBAUIP010000485.1:0-2745 GCA_049683055.1 Pricia sp. | reverse complement strand
GGATAGAAGGGCATTAATTGGTACTGGAAATAGATTTTTACTATCATCTCCCACGGATTCTGGATTCTTAAATTCCCAATCTTTAGTAAATTGTCCAAATCGGATTAAGTCGTTACGTCTCCACCACTCTTTGTAAAGCTCACGACCACGCTCGGCAATCATCTCCACTTCGCCGACTGTACCAAGAGGAGAAGCCTGTCTTAGGACCCGTAGTTCGTTGACCAACGCCGTAGGATCCCCTCCCATTCTCATCATAGCCTCAGCTTTCATTAAGTGAGCATCGGCATATCGAAATTGAATTTCATGCGCGGTAAAACTACCATTGACCGGGTGCCATTTGATGGTACGGATTCCAGTATCCTCGGCATTACCCTGTAGCCCCGGATAGTCTTTGGTTATGACTAAAGGAGCTCCGCCGCGGGTAGTTAGTTGGGAACCATCAGTATCATATTGTTGTCCAAATAGAAAACCATAGCCTATACCCAAATTATCGGGACCAGCGTTTGACGCATCGGGCACCCAGCCTCTTCGTTCTTCTTGTCCGGCACCGACATAATTGTTGTCGGAAGCCCCTTCAAAAGAATCGTAAAATTCGGAAAGTGCGGAAAAACCGTTCCATCCTCCACCCTCATTGTCGGGTGAGTTATGATTATAGTGCATACCATTCCAAATACGGTTTCCTACACCGGTGGGTAGCCACCAGATAGTTTCGGTATCCGCATCCTCTTTGAAGATATCGAAATAGCCTTCCTGTAGCGCAAAGCCTTCGGCGGCGATTTGGTCGACCAATGAAATTACTTCTTGCATGTCTGCGGCACTGGCTTCTGCCTCGCCTCTATAAATATGGGCGTTCAAAAGCATTTTAGCCTTAAGAAAACGGGCCGATGCCTTGGTGCCCCTATTTAAATTATCCATGTCCATTGCCTCGACGGAAGGTAAATCGGCGATAGCGACATCAAGATCGGCTAGAATAAAATCCAAGGCCTCCGTTCGATTCATGACCATCGGATCGATTTCAGGGCCTTCGGCTGGTCCCCGAAAAGGAACTTGGCCATAGTTGTCCATTATAATGAATGTGGCGAATGCCCTGGCGAAGCTTGCTTGGGCCACTTGATCCGCATTCGCATTACTGCGTTCGTCAATAATTGAGGTTGCCGAAAAAATGAATGAATTCCAATCGTTCCAAGTCTTCAAGATAAAGGGATGCCCTGAATCCCATGTGTGTTGGTGCAAAGTTCTCCATAGTCCATTATCCCCCCAATCGGTACCTCGTGTGGGTACCAAGAGTCCGTCGGAACTTATTTCTTGCAGCGCATAGAACCATTGCTGATCCCCTATAACGTTAAAGCCATCATAAAGGCTGTTGAGCGCACTTGGAATATCGGGCACACCACTAAAGTTACCTGAAGCGGATGTGCTATCATCGATAATAGAGTCAGATTCCTCTATTTCAAGATCGGTACAGCCAATCAGAACTACACAAGTGAGCACTGCCATTGGCCATCTCATAGTTTTAAATACATTCTTTTTCATTATTTTATTTTTTAAATTAAAATTGAGCGTTAATTCCAAAAGTAATCGTAGTTGGACGAGGATAAGCCGTCCAATCTATTCCAGCCGTAGGAAGATTGTTTAAGTCTCCTTCCACATTAATTTCAGGGTCAAGACCGCTGTAATTTGTGATCAGCCACAAGTTCTGTCCGGTAACGGACAGTCGCAAGCTGTTGAGCACACCTTCACCACTTAGCGGCACATTATATCCGATACTGGCATTTTGCAATCTTACGAAATCTCCTGGCTCCAGGAATCTAGTAGAGACCGGAGCGGCAGCACTAATTGATTCCCCAGCACGTATATCATCAAGTGTAGCTTGGTTTACATTTCGCTGTGAGTTCAAGGAACCCGCCGTAAAAAAAGCATTTCTGGTATTGTTATATACATGAAATTTGAACTGACCGGCAAAATAAGCGGAAAAATCAAAGTCCTTATATCGAAAATTAGTAGAAAGGCCCGCATTATAATCGGGAAGTGCATCCTTACCTACAAATTGTTGAATATCGCCGATGGGCTGTCCTTCTTCATCGTAACCTCCAAACTCCCTGAGGTAATACGAAAATAACGATCTACCACCTGCCAACCTTTGACCGAAAGCTCCGGTCAAACCCTGTCCATAAATGGTACCTGCATTGATAAAACCATCAAAATCCTGTAACTCATTATAGTTGTAGGCGACGTTACCTGAAAGACCCCACTGAAAATCTTCCGAATCTAAGATGTCATAGGCTAAAGACAGTTCGATACCCTCATTAAGTACAACAGCATCCAAATTTTCAAAAAAGAAGGGTTGCGGTGATGGTTGGGCGGCATCCCTAAAAATTAGTAGGTCGGTGGTTTCCTTTCGGTACAGATCAATGCTTCCGCTAAAGCGATCTTCGGCAAATCCAAAATCAAGACCTATATTAAACGATAAAGTTTCCTCCCATTTTAGATTGGGGTTGGCAAAAGCGACAAGCCCGGCCCCTGGTGGATTTCCACCGTTCAACACACCTCCCGAATCAAAACCGGAAGCGTTGTACTGTCTTCGCTGAATAAAGTTCCCGTAACCTAATCCTGATTGGTTTCCTGTAATACCGGCACCCAACCTCAATTTCAGCGTAGAGAAAGCATCTCCCATAAAGTCTTCCTCGGCCAATTGCCAAGCGAACGCCCCTGAAGGGAAATAACCGTATTGTTCTTCCGGTCCAA
>JBAUIP010000484.1:0-5425 GCA_049683055.1 Pricia sp. | reverse complement strand
GCCAAACAGCAGGCCAAAGAGGAAAAAGCGGTTCGGGATTCCATCGTCGAGCAGGAGAAAGAAGCCGCTGAGGTCCTGAAAAAGCAAGAAAAAGAAACGGAGAAGAAAGCAGCACAATTGGCCGAGGAAGAAGCGGACCGGAAGGAAGCGGAAGTGCAGGAAGCCGAACGCCGTGAGTCCGAGCAAGAGGAGCGCCAAAAGCAGGCGATGGAGCAAGAAGCCGCCGAAAAACGGGCTGCCGAACAGAAAGCAGCGAACGAAGCTGAACGTCAGAAAGCCGCCCAGGAACAAGCCGAAGCCGTTGTCCTGAAAGCCGAACAGCAGCGTAAAATCGATTCCGTCGCGGAGGCTAGGGCCGCCGCCATCAGGGCCGCCAAAAAAGCGCAAGAAGCTGAATCCGAAGAACAACCAACGCCGGTAGCCGAACGACCCCAAGCGGGCGAAAAATATGAGGAAGTCAGGACTGAAGCAGGATTACTGCCAGGCTACTATCTGATCGCCAACGTTTTCGGAACGCAGAAATATTATGATGCCTTTATGGACGACCTGCAATCGAAAGGCATGCAGCCCAAATCGTTCCGACGCAGTACCAATGGCTACAACTATGTCTATCTGCAACGCTACAAGACCATCCAAGAGGCTAGAGCGGCCAGGGACAGTCAGTATGGCGGTAAATATACCGGTGCAACCTGGATTTTTAGAGTGACGGGGGAATAGGGACTTGACTATTTTTTGAGTTCCCTTCTCACCAAAACATCGAGATAGGTCATGGTGTTGATGAGGTATTTTCGGTCGCGGGTCATGGTCGACATGGCCACGGCGCCTTGAATGATGGTGAAGAATTGTTTGGCGAACTGCAGCGGTGTAACCGGTAGTTTGAGTTCGTTGCTTTTGACTCCGTTTTCCAGCACCAGAGCGATTTTCCCTTCAATTTCCTTAATGGCTTCCCGGTTGGCGGCGGCGAGCAACCGATTGTTATCCTGCGCGTCGACACCAGTGTTTAGAATGGCACATCCTCCCATGTTTTGGGTGAACACCTCGTAGGTTTTATAGAAATCGGTAAGGGCGAAAATTTTGTCCAGTGCACTGCCTTCGGTCTCCAAAAGCTCGTCAATTTTGGCTAATAGGCGTTTGCTGCTATACTCGTAGGCTGAAAGGGCCAAGGCCTCCTTATTCTCAAAATTCCCGTAAATGGCGCCTTTGGTGAGTCCCGTAGCCTCGGTCAAGTCGCTCATGCTTGTTCCGATATAGCCGTGCTTGTTGAAGACAGGCGCAACGGTCTCTATGATAAAGGCGGTGGTTCTTTCAGCTTTTGAGGACATGGTCGAGAAGTTTGTACGAAGATAAAAAATCTATATACTGTATGGTATAAAAGCTTGAAAAAAGTTCAAGAGCAAAAACCAAAACCAAAACCAAAAGCAAAAGCAAGACCAAGACCAAGAGCAAGAGCAAAAACAAAAGCAAGAGCAAGAGCAAGTTCAAGAGGAAGCTCAAAAGGCGGCAAAAAGAATTTACAGATTTTTGACTTTATGTCTGTTCAAAAAAAACGCACATTGCGTCAAACCCTTGATAGGTTGAGAAATGTGCGCTTAATTCTAAACTGTGAATCTGTGAATCTATGAATCTGTGAATCTGTGAATCTGTGAATCGGTGAATCGGTGAATCAGTTTTTATTCAGAAGCAACGTGTCGCCTGATTCTCTGGGCATCCTTCCATTATTAGTTATTCCACCAGCTCATCCTGATTTCGGAAAACCAATCCGTTGTCGAAGGAGTCGATTAATACGATGCTCTCCGCGGAGATATTCCCACTCAGCAATTCCTTTGAGAGATTATTCAATACCTCTTTTTGGATGACCCGTTTGATCGGCCGCGCCCCGTACTGCGGGTCGTAGCCTTTCTCGGCCAAGTACGCAATCGCCTCGTCAGTGGCATCTATAGTTATATGCTGCTTGCCAATCATCCTCTTCAACTGATCTAGTTGGAGCTTGACGATTTTAGTAATATCGCTTTTGCTCAAAGGCGTGAACATGATGATATCATCGATCCGGTTCAGGAATTCGGGGCGGATGGTCTTTCGCAGTAATCCCAAAACTTCGACCCGGGCGGCTTCCGTGGCACTGTAAATGTCGTTACTATCCTCGAATTTTTCTTGGATAATATGGCTGCCCATGTTGCTGGTCATGATGATGATGGTATTCTTGAAATCGGCCACCCGACCTTTGTTGTCGGTCAGCCTTCCCTCGTCCAATACCTGCAACAATATATTAAAGGTATCGGGATGCGCTTTTTCGATCTCGTCGAGCAATACAACGGAATAGGGACGGCGGCGAACGGCCTCGGTCAATTGTCCCCCTTCATCGTAGCCTACGTATCCCGGAGGCGCGCCCACCAATCGGCTGACGGAATGTCGCTCTTGGTATTCGCTCATATCGATTCGGGTCATTGCGTTCTCATCGTCGAACAGGTAGGCGGCCAAGGTCTTGGCCAGCTCGGTCTTTCCGACGCCGGTCGTCCCGAGAAATAGGAAGGAACCGATGGGGCGCTTGGCATCCTGTAATCCGGCCCGGCTTCTGCGGATGGCATCGGATACGGCCTGAATCGCTTCTTCTTGTCCGACTACCCTCTTATGCAGTACATCTTCCAGTTTTAGGAGTTTTTCCCGCTCGCTTTGTAGCATTTTGGTGACAGGGATGCCAGTCCATTTGGCGACTACCTCCGCGATGTCCTCGTTGGTGACTTCTTCCTTGATTAACGTCTCGCCTTCCTGTTGCTCCTGCAATTCTTGCTGAAGGATTTCGAGTTTTTCCTGTGCTTCCTTAAATTTTCCCTAGCGTAGTTCGGCTACACGGCCGTAATCGCCGTTTCGTTCGGCGCGTTCGGCCTCAAGCTTGAACTCCTCGATATCCTGTTTTGTTTTTTGGATGTCATCGACAACGGATTTCTCACTTTCCCATTTGGCAAAGATTTCGTTGCGCTCTTCTTTCAGATTGGCGAGGTCGACGTTGAGGGATTTCAACTTGGCCTTGTCGTTCTCGCGTTTAATGGCCTCGATCTCGATTTCCAACTGCATGATTTTGCGGTCGAGCACGTCGAGGTCCTCGGGTTTGGAATTGATTTCCATCCGTAGTTTGGAGGCCGCTTCGTCCATTAAGTCGATGGCCTTGTCAGGTAAAAACCGGTTGGTGATATAGCGTTGCGACAATTCCACCGCGGCGATGACCGCCTCGTCCTTAATGCGGACCTTGTGGTGCGCCTCGTATTTTTCCTTGATGCCACGAAGGATGCTGATGGCACTTTCAGTGTCCGGTTCCAGTACAATCACTTTCTGGAAACGCCGTTCGAGTGCCTTATCCTTTTCAAAATATTTCTGGTATTCGTCGAGTGTCGTTGCGCCGATGGCACGTAGTTCGCCACGGGCCAAGGCCGGTTTCAGAATGTTGGCCGCGTCCATGGCGCCCTGTCCGCCACCGGCTCCCACCAAGGTGTGGATTTCGTCGATAAACAAGACGATATCGCCATCGGAGGAAGTCACTTCCTTAATGACCGACTTTAGCCGTTCCTCGAACTCCCCTTTGTATTTGGCTCCCGCAATAAGAGCGCCCATATCCAAGGAATAAATAACCTTGTTCTGGAGGTTTTCGGGTACGTCGCCCTGAACAATACGGTGTGCGAGTCCCTCTGCTATGGCAGTTTTACCGGTACCCGGTTCCCCGACCAGCATTGGATTGTTCTTGGTACGACGGGATAAAATCTGAAGAATCCGGCGGATTTCCTCGTCACGACCGATGACCGGATCCAATTTGCCGGTGTCGGCCATTTTGTTCAGGTTCATCGCGTATTTATCTAGCGAATTGTAGGTTTCCTCCGCGCTTTGGGAGGTTACTTTCCCGCCACCACGCAGTTCCTTAATAGCGGATTTCATGTCCTTTTCCGTAGCGCCTTGGTCCTTTAAGATTTGAGCGATTTTACTTTTGGATTTCAAAATCGCCAATAGCATATGCTCGATGGATACATACTCGTCCTTCATTTTTTTGGCGATGATACTGGCCTCGTTGACGGTTTTGCCGGCCTCTCGGGAGAGCATGATATCCCCTCCGGAAACTTTGGGAAAACTCTGCAGTTCTTTGTCCAAAATTTGCTGGAGCAGAATAACGTTGATATTCAATTTTTTCAGGATAAAGGGAAGCACGTTTTCGTCCACTTCCCCGATGGCCTTAAACAAATGCTCGTTCTCAATTTGCTGATGGCCCAAGCTTTGTGCAAGCTGCTGAGCTTGCTGCAAGGCCTCCTGTGATTTAATAGTGTAATTATTCGGGTTCATATTTTTATAACTTTTGTTGTATAATGTCTATTTTTAAAAGAAATAGTCAACAATCCGGCCAATCCGATAACAGGACAAAATGTCGGTTAAAGTCAATAAGAATAGGACATAACGGCAGTTTACTCAAAAGGGGGAAAGCGGTTATTTCGAAAAAAAGCTACTAATGGCTGAATGTCCTTTCCATTTTTCCGGCATAGAACTTTCTCTGACCCAATTAGTCAAAAAAATGGGAAGCGTTCTGCTCGTTCGCCGTTGAAACATTATATTACCCCTAAAATTAAGCAATGGGATTTTTAGATACTTTGTTTGGAAGTAAAAAGGATGACTCAAAGGAGCAGAAGAAGTCAATTCCGTGGATCGGCCTGACCTCATTGGAGCAATTGGACGATATAGAGCAAAAGTCCTCATCCCGACCCCAACTCATTTTCAAGCACTCCACAACCTGCGGTATCAGCCGGATGGTGTTGAACATGTTCGAAAAAAATCCTCTTTTGCAAGAAGACTCCGTCGACCTTTATTTTTTGGACCTGCACCGCCACCGCAATATATCCAACGAAATCGCCCAGAAATATCAGGTGCTGCATCAATCTCCGCAATTATTGGTCATAAAGCACAGCCAGACTATGGCACACGCTTCGCACGGTGGTATAACCGAAGTGAAGCTGGAAGAATATATTTAAAATATAATCGACACGTTTCAAAACGGTCTCAGAAGAGTTCTGGGTTTTTCGGAAATCCCTTTTTATTAGTTTGCCGGTGGACGTCGGTTTGTGCCGGTTTAATCCTTCGGTTTTAGTTATACCGCTGCCGAACCAGAATGGACTTCAAGCGCGCCTTCAAATCCTCGCCGGCGTCGTAGACCATCAGCTCGTTAGTAGGAAAGGGCACGGAGGCCAAATCCAAGAGCCGTACCAAGTCGTTGTCCAAGGCATTTTTGTCGCCGTCGTAATCGGCGTAAACGTGTTCGAAGACAAATTCGCTCGATAGGGGGTAGGAGTCCAGTGGCTGTCGGGTGGCCAAATTGGTGAACTTCACCACACCGGCGACCCGGGCGGATTTGAATTGGGTAAACTCGTAAAAATTACATCGCACGGTCTTGAAC
>JBAUIP010000483.1:0-8819 GCA_049683055.1 Pricia sp. | reverse complement strand
GATTTGTCCCGATTAAAGGAGTAAAGATACAGATTTAAATTCTTTTTGCAAGCCTTTGATACTGTAGATAAGGGATTGTTCGAATTTGCATGTCGGCATTGATTTTTTTCAGGTTTTGGATGTTTTGCGATATGGTAAATATACTTCCATTCGGGTACCTTCATTATGTTTGCCGAAAGCGGCGATGTGGCCACGATGATTATCCGCTATTTTTTTACAGATGGCCAGACCTAGACCGGTACCCGTGAAGGCATTTTTGGCGTGCAGGCGTTCGAAAAGTTTAAAAATCTTGTCGCTGTATTGCTGGTCAAAGCCGATGCCATTGTCTTGTAAGGTCAATTTCACATAGCGTGAGCGCGGTAGTTTGAGGTCCGGATCGACCTGGTCGTAGGTCAATATTTCGGAGGTAATGTTTATTTTGGGTGGCTGGTCGTGTTTTTTGTATTTGAGGGAATTGGATATGAGGTTGGAGAACAGCCGCTCCAATTGAAACCCGATACCGTAAACAACGGGCAGTTCGGGCAGGTTAATTTGTGCCTGGGTTTCCCTGATTTTTTCCGAATGGTCGTCCAATACCTTTTCAAATACCGATTCGAGATCGACTTTGACCTGTTTTGCACTCTCATCGGCCACGCGGGAATAGGTGAGCAGGTTACGGATGAGGTATTGCATTCGGTTGGCCGAGCTTTCGATTTTTTCGAGGTAATCGGCGCCCTTTTCCGAAAGGTTGTCTTTGTCGAATTCCGAAAGCCTACTGATAAACATCTGAATTTTGCGCAAGGGTTCTTGAAGGTCGTGGCTGGCGACCCGGTTGAACGATTCCAGCTCGGCGTTCGATCTTAGCAGTTCGCGGTTTTTCGCCTTGAGTTCCCGCTCGCTTTTTCGTTGGGAAGTAATGTCCCGAACGACCCCGACCATAAAACTGTCGTTATTTTTTTCGATAAAATGCCCGGTGGCCTGTACGTGTTTGGTTTTACCGTTTTTGGTCTTGATGCGATAGGAGCGGTCGAATGCCTTTTTCTGTTCGAAAATCTCGCGGTTATTCTCTTCCAGAACTTTGCGGTCATCGGAGTGTACGAACGTCATGAAACGTTTGTACGAGGGTTTAAATCCGTTGGCCTCGTAGCCGAACAACCGATACAGGTTGCTTGAATAATTTATGTTATCGGAAGTCAGGTCCCAATTATAGCTTCCGATACCGGCTACGATCTCGGCGTCGTTCAAAATGGTATTCTGAAGTTCGAGATCGTCATTGACCTGCCTTAGTTGTCTCTCGGCATCTTTTCGCAAGCTGACATCCCTGGAAACAATGGTTACCCCGTCACCCAATTTCGCCACCTCGTTGCATATATAGAAATCGCCCATTTGCAGCGCATAGAGCTTCTCGAATTCATGGGATTCGCCCGAATCGATGACCTTGATAAAAGTCTCAAAGTCACCGTTTTCGAAAGCTGGCGGATTGGCGTCCGAAAGAAGCTGGCCGATAAGCTCATCGGCCCCCATCCCCGTCCATTCCTTAATTTTTTCATTGGAGTATACGAACTTGAAGTCGACTATTTTACCCTTATCATCACGCACTGCCTCCAAGTAGGTAATGACGTACTGCAAGGTGGTCAACAGATTCTTCAAAAAGCCACTGGTCTTTTCGAGTTCGAGGTTCTGGGTTTCGAGCCGTCGGTTGAACTCCTCTAGTTTCGATTGCGTCTCTTTTTCTTTCGTAATGTCACGTACGGTCGTGCTTACCCCGTTACTCAAGGGTGTAGCACTGGTAGTAAACCAAAAGGTTCTTCCGTTCAGATTATAGGTTACCTCACGGGAAGCGGGCCGTTGTCGGTCGACCACTTCGGCCAAAAAGGGAACAACGCCCAGCTCGTTCACCTGTGGATACACTTGGGTCAACCGTTTACCTATGGCGTCTTCGGATGCGACCCCGGCCCCGTCTTGTTCCCGGATGTTGGTGTAGATAATTTCAAAGTCCTTTATCGTACCGGACTTGTCACGGATGGGGCGGTAGTAATTGATGATGTTATTGGTGCTCTGCAGCACGTTCCGTAAAAAACTCTGTGTATTGTTCAGTTTTCTTCGATCAGTGTTGATCCTTGAGAAAGCGAACATCAGAATACCCAAGGCGAAAAGGGAGGAGTATAAAATGTTGAGCGGGGTCAGCTGCACTTCGGACTCATAGGCTTGCCGGCGTTCTTTGAGCCGGGCATATTCCGCCTTGACCATTTCGGACTTTATAGTTTCGAGGCTGTCCAGAAAACCTTCGATTTTCTCGATGCGGCTTCGAAGGGTATTGGATTGTAGGATTTTTTCGGCGGTTTCCGGATCGAAAGATTTCAGTTCTTCGAAAAGTTGATCGCTGAACTCGGGAACGCGTTCGAGCCTTGCCAACTGCTCTGAATTATCGGAGAACATATTTTGCAGACGTCGGGAGGAAAGGGCACTCTTATCCTTAAAACCCTGCATGGGGGAGAGGTAAGTGCTATCATTGGATATCAGGTACTTGATGCCCGCCGATTCCGAACCCATATAGTTCCCAAAGAGCATATTGATTTCATTAATCACTTCTTGGGTATGCGTTACCAATTCGGTGGAATCCCGAAGTGCCCTATTTTGCCGAAAAGAGGTGTAGGCTATGTAAAAGAGTACGATAACCGCAAGTACCAACAATAGCACATACGCCATTACCCCTGTTTTCTTCTTTCCCAGATCAGTAAACAGAGCCATGCCCTAAGTTTTAGATGCGGAATAAAAAATTTGCCTTATCCAGTATTTTTTCACGATGATCGGCATGGCGCTTGACCACCTGGGCCAAGGTACTTTTAAGTTCACCGAAGCCATTGGGCTTGTTGATATAGATGTTGGCCCCGTTGACAAAGGTCTCTTCAATGTCCCTCTCCGACGAAGAGGTGGAATAAATAGCCACTGCCAATTCTTTAAAGTCGGGATGTTGGCGCATCGCTTTTAAGCATTCGAAACCGTTCATGACCGGCATGTTCAGGTCTAGAAAAATCAAATGGGGGTTCTCGGTATCCTCTTTTTTCAGGTAGTCCAAAAATTCTTTCCCGTTTTCGAACTCCGTCAGTTCGGTCTTGGTATCAATTTCTTTCAACGCATCGGAAAAGAACATTCGGTCATCTTCGTCATCGTCGACTAGCACTACCTTCATCGGTTTTGTACTCATCAGGCTGTCAGTTGTTTAAATTTCTTCCCTTCATTTCAAGGTTCCGTCACCTTAAGGCAGCGGTTGCTTGGTTCTAATGATTCCGTGCAAGATAGTAAAATTTATAATTTTTGGCTTATTTCCCGTCCAGACCCTCATCAAATTTTTCATCGGGTATTTTTTTGAAAAATTCCATAGTCTCGACATCAGCATTGGGGCCATAGGCCATCAAGAAGGTGCCTTTGGTGCCGTCCGACATCTCCATGGCATATAGTATCGATAGGTCCGACGGATTGCTCATGCCTTCGTAGCGGTGTTCTTCGATGGCATCAACGTCTTCGGGGGAGTAGGACGTATCGGTCTGAAGGTCGATCAAACTTCCGTTTTCGTAGCGAAAGCTATGGTCGTAGCCCTGATCTTCATATTTTCTGATCAAATCTTTTTCGTGTTTTGCGTATTCTTTCATAGGGTTGTGTTTTTAAGGATAATATTTAAAAGGATGCATAAAAAAACGGACCGTTTCCGAAGAAAAAGTCCGTCATCTATTTTCATTAGCAATTAAGTCGGATGCGATACTTAGTTGTCATCGACTGCATCTTCCATTTCATCTCCGGCGTCTTCGGCAGCATCTTCAACATCATTGCCGACGTCTTCTGCGGCATCTTCCATGTCTTCACCGGCGTCTTCCATCTTTTCCCCTGCGGACTTATCTTCCCTGCAACTGTTCAAAGTTCCAACGGAGAGTGAAAGGGCAAAAATCATCATTAAAGAATATACTAACTTTTTCATTTTCTGTGTCATTATAAGGTTATACTAAAAATTAAATTTAAATCTTTTTTCTTCCCATAAAAAGGGAAATAACGAACAATACCAAAAAGATAAAGAATAAGATCTTGGCGATGCTTGCGGCACCTTCGGCAATACCACCAAAGCCGAAGACTGCGGCCACAATAGCTAGGATTACAAAAATAACTGTCCAACGTAACATAATTTATGGTTTAGGTTAATGTTTAAACTGCTTTCCATGGAAATAATAAACCATGATTCTTAACAAAGATGATAATTGCAGGGCATGGCATTTAACCGTATCCGATAAAAAATTGATGCATCCGCTTGTCTCATTTTGACGATTTTACAATGAAAACCACGATTTGTATCGTACTTCGTAAAATAGGCCGCCTAAGGGCATGGGAGCCATGGCCAATAAAAAAAGGATGCCCAATAACAGGCATCCCATTTTTATAGAACTTTCGGAAGGTTAAGCCATATCTTCCAAGGATTTGATTTTGTTCAATCCCTCCATAATCTGGTTCCGCTGGGTTTTTAACAGGTTTTCAGTGCTCGCGGGCAGGTTTGTTTCGCTGAGAATATCGTCATAATCTTCAACGGCCGATTCCTCGCCCCGCTGGGCTTCTTCCAACATGGCTTCTTCGTCATCGGACGAGAAGAGGTCTTTAAGGTCCATCCAAGAACGATGGGCCTTGCCTTTGATGCTGTCACCCTTGTCGACCTCTTGGCCGAACTGTCTAATTTCCGCTTTCAAGGCATGGCCAAAATCATAGCGTTCCTGTGCCTTGCGTTCAAAATAACCTTTCAGGTTTCCGGCATCCACATTTTCGGCTGCTTTTTTAAAACCTCTTTCGGCGTCATAAGTGCTTTCCAGCAATTCGTTCAATTTTTTTCCTACTGTTTCGGTGTATGTGCTCATATTATATTATTTTAAATGGTAGACGCTTTTTTTACAGTGGGGATGAGCGCCATTATACATCCTTTGGAATAGTAAGATAATTGGCATTCCTTTTTACGGATGATGCTAAAAAATTAAATATTGACTTCTTTGGAGCGTAAAATCAACGAGCCCACATCCTTCGCGATGAAACGCGACATCGAGTCGGAATTCCCATAATAATTCAGGATATTTGTAGTGGGGATGCGAAAATCGCATCCTTGGAAAAAGACTATCCTATTTATTTAACATCCTATTAAAAATAAAAAGTATGATACGAAAGGGAAGCAGGGTAAAGTGGAACTGGGGCAACAGCACCGCGGAGGGAGAGGTCGTGGAGACCTACACTACCGAAACCACTAAGACCATTAAGGGCAACGAGGTGACCCGAAAAGGGGAGGAAGGCGATAAGGCCCTATACATTAAGCAAGACGATGGCGATCACGTGCTCAAGAGCGAAAGTGAGGTAGAGTCTGTTTAGGGTCGACCCCAAACATAAAAATGGCCCCGACAATAGAAGTCTGTCGAGACCATTTTCTAACAACCAACCAAACTATCTTGTGTAAATGACCTCATGGTCACCTACTTCTTCTTTAGCGGCCTCCATACTGGCCACATAATTGTTCTTATTGTTGAATTCGCGGTCAGGCTTATCGCCGACAATCATATAATTTACGTTCAGCTCTGGTGCGTTGAGCGATATTTGATCTGAAACGCGCATTTTCTGATCCCCGATTTCTTGTTCAAGTTCTTCGAGTTGGGCAATGACATATAGATTATTGTCCGCGGCCCAGATTTCCTTAATTTCTATATTGTGTTCCTTGCCGGTGACCTCGGTCTCAACCATCAGCGTACGTTCGGACTTCTCACCGCCATTGGGCATGTCTACATCGACAACGGGTACCTCGACCTCTTCTTCTTCCATGACCACGACCACCTTGGGCACTTCGACCATTTTGGTAGTAGTACCAACATTTACATCGGCCCAATTGACATCATATTCGGGTAAGTTACCTTCCTCCGCGGAAACATCGACATCGACTTCGGGAAGCTCCCCTTTTTCTTCTTTCTCCATATTGCAACTCCAAAACAATGCGGTGGAGAGACTAAGTAATACTAATTTTTTCATGGTTATTCTTGGTTTTTGTTTTTTGAAAATTTCGATGAATAAATAATGGTATCCAATACTAGCTTTCGGGAACAAATTTAAATGCGGAACGGTGCACGCGTTTGCTGTATCGAAATTTAGATTGACTGTAAAATTTTTTTTGCACCCTACCGATAGCGGCGGCATACAATTTCAGTCAATATTGCCAAGAGTTCACTAACTTTCCGCCCGAAATAATGAACGGTCCGGCTAAATGGCCCGTTCCCATTGGAATGAAAAGGATTTTAAAATTTTTCAAGCGCAGTTACCGTAAGGTACTGCAGAGCATAGCCTTCTATCCCGTCATAATTGGTGCGGCCTATGTAGTCTTGGCCTTTATTGCCCTCCAGGTCGATAACACGAAATTGGTAGCGGGAATCAAGGATAAGGTGCCCTATCTGTTCATCGAAGATTACGAGACAGTGCGTTCCATGCTATCTACTTTTATCGGCGGTATCATTTCGTTGACGGTCTTTAGCTTTTCGATGGTGATGGTCGTTCTGGGGCAGGCCTCCAGTGATTTTTCCCCCAGATTGCTGCCCGGACTGATTTCGAACAAGAGAAACCAGATCATTTTGGGCATCTATGTGGGTACCTTATTATATTGTGTACTCGTGCTGCTGTCGTTGGGCGCTTATGGTATCGATTCCCAGGGCGTGGGTCTGAGCGCGATGTTGGGGGCGATGATGACCGTCATCTGTATTGCGCTGTTCATCTATTTTATCAACAGCATATCAAAGGCCATTCAGATACATAATATAATAGATGAGATCCACGGTCGCTGTAAAGAGCACATCGAAAACAAGCTAAACAAACGCGACAACGGTCGGGTGGCCCTTCAGTATATCGATACGGAGGATTGGAAATCCATTGTAGCCGATAGAACCGGTTATTTCAGGGGCTTCGATCGCAATCTGATGTCAAGTTCGTTCGATGGGGAAGAAAACCAGATCGAGATTGTGCCATACCTTAACCAACATATATGGAAAGGCGATGTCGCCCTGAGGGTACGGAGCACTATTTCGGAAGACGAACACGACAACCTGTTGTTCTGTATGAACATTTCTCCCGATAGGCACGAAGAGGACAAAGGCATCGGGGGAATGATCAAGCTGATGGAAATAGCCGTCAAGGCGATGTCGCCCGGAATCAACGATCCCGGTACCGCCATCGATGCCGTAACCAAATTGGGAAGCCTGCTCGCGCAATTTCTGTGTTTTCCGCATATGGTCTCCAACACTTACGGCGAGGGAAAGCTGATTTTGATACGGCATAACGTACCTGCCGAAGAGTTGATGCGCATTGTGGTCCAGCCGATACGTCTGTATGCCAAACAAGATAGTACCGTGATGTACGAGCTGATCGGTGCGCTGCACTTTATGCAAAGGGCCCCCGGTATATCGAACGAGAACCGCAGGATTTTGCAGAAAGAATTGGCCGCTCTGCGCGAAGATCTGGACAAGAATATCGAAAATGCTACGGACAGGGAACGTATTTTCAAACTCTTCGAGAAGGAATGAATCGAACAATTTATAGAACAACAAATGGAAGCAAATAAAGAAAACTCATCGGAAACTGCAGCACCTACCTTATTATGTATACCCGATATTAGCGGATTTACCAAGTTCATGGGCAGCACCGATTTCGAACTGGGATCGAAGGTCATTCCCTCCTTGCTGAACAAGATTGTGTACAGCAACGAAATCGGCCTAAAAATATCGGAAATCGAAGGGGATGCGGTACTGTTCTACCGCAGTGGCGAACTACCGCCCTTTGAGAAGCTCATCAAACAGTGCCGGCATTTCTATAAGGAATTCTATGTACAGCTGGAAGAGCTTAGCGAACAGAATTCCCACAACGGCGATGCCCATAAAATACCCGAAATATTAGGTCTCAAGATAATACTGCACCACGGCATGGAAGTCGGCGCGGTACCCGTCGGAAACCACATCAAGTTGATGGGCGAAGATGTTATCGTAGTGCACCGGCTGCTGAAGAACAAGATTGAATCGGACGAGTATATTCTGCTGTCCCAAACCTTGTTGGACCTCTATGGTGAAGAAAATGTGGTTCGTAAATATGACTGGGGAGAGTTGCGCACTGGCCACATCGATGTAGAGCATTTGGGCGAGGTTCATTATAGCTATTTTGATTTAAGGGGAACCCATGATATGGATGACGGGCAGTAAAAAAAAGTTTTAACCAGTTTATAAGCAAGAAAACATGACCAAAAAACAAGGAACCGAAAAAACGGAATTTGTCAAGGAAGAAAATGAGAACAAAGAGAAGTACATCTTTCAAGAGAATGAAAAGACCAAAACCGGCACCACTATTATCATCATCTTTTTGGTGGTTCTCGTGATAGGGGTCATCGTGTCGATGGTTTTCTTCGGAGTGCCCAGTCTTTGATCGGCGATAGGTGCGATTTTAAATTTAGGAATTTCTTGGCCTTCGATAGCCAAGCCATCGATTTGGGAATCTCTAGAGGTTCGGTCTGCAATATAAACCGGTCCGCGGCGTTAGAAATGCGATGCCAACCATCGTATTTCGACCCAGACCATGAAAACCACCCAACTTTTTACGCTGTGCTCCGTTTTGCTTTTGACAGGCAGGATTTTGGCACAGGACAAGCCTTCGAATCCCGACCCTACTTCCCTGACGACCATCGTAATCGACCTTTATGATGACAACGGAATAGGTCCCATTGACATCAAGAAATACAATTCCCTCAAAAAAGGCCATTACTTTCGGATTAAAATCGAGCCGGTCAATACCTACAT
>JBAUIP010000482.1:0-22163 GCA_049683055.1 Pricia sp. | reverse complement strand
CTACCCTGCGAACTGATCGAAGAAAACGGAGTGGCACTAAAACGTACAGTACTTCAATACGCCGACCACTGGCAGCTAGGCAACAATTTCAAAAATTGGATCGAATCTTCCAATCATTTTTGCAACACCTTGGTCGACCGAATTGTATCAGGATATCCCGAGGACCGAGCCAAAGAAATCCAACAAGAACTTGGGTATAAAGATGAGCTTCTAGTGGCCGGGGAATATTACCACAGCTGGGTAATCCAAGCACCAGAATCCATAACGCAAGAACTACCATTCTCCCAAACGGATCTGAACGTGCAATTTGTAGATGACCTTGCTCCCTACCGCGAAATGAAAGTCCGCTTATTGAACGGTGCCCATACCGCTATGGTACCCACGGCCTATTTAGCGGGTTTCCGTTTTGTGGACGAGGCAATGGAAGATGAAACAATCAGCCATTTCGTTGAATCCCTTCTAATAGAGGAAGCTGCCACTACCTTGGATTTTCCGAAGAAAGTAAAGCTAGGCTTTGTTGCCGACGTTCTAGACCGCTTTCGGAATCCGCTTTTAAAACACAAGCTGATCAGCATTTCATTGAACAGTAGTTCCAAATTCGTTGCCCGGCTGTTACCTACCCTGAAGGACTTTCGCGCCAAAGAAGGAAGGCTGCCGCGACGAATCGTCTTCGGTCTATCTGCCCTGATACGATTTTACAAGGGTGAAATCGAGCAGGAAACCGTCCCCTTAAAAGATAATCAAGAGGTGCTGGACTTTTTTGCATCCCAATGGACTAATTATGAGAGCGGCGAGGTGAATTTGATAGATATGGTTGCCTCGATTTTGAAGAACAAATCCATTTGGAAAGAAGACTTGAACGAAATCAGCGGGTTGAGGCAGCAAATCGTCGGTAATCTCGAAGCTATCGAAAGCAAGGGCGTACGTCAGGCCTTGGAAGGTTAAGGATAAATAGGCTTATCGATATAACGGGTCTCATTCTTCATAACGCGACAGTCTTCATTCCGCTCACTTTCCTACAAAATTGACCAACGTGCCGATATGGTCAATAGTAATACGCGTTTCATCCCCTACTTCAAGGGTAAAACCATCCGGAGGAACAATACCGGTGCCCGTCATTAGGAAGCAGCCGTTGGGGAAGCTGCATTCCCTGAACAGGTAATCCACCAAATCGGTATGCTTGCGTTTCATTTGACTAATGGGAATTCGGTCACTGAAAACAGTAGCACCACCTCTCAAAATTTCTAAATGGATTTCCGTTTCGGGAGATATCGGTTTTTCGGATACAAAGATACACGGCCCCAATGCCGCGCAGCCGTCATATGTCTTGGCCTGTGGAAGGTACAGGGGATTCTCGCCTTCAATGCTCCTCGAGCTCATGTCATTGCCGATGGTGTAGCCTTCGATGCTACCTTCGGAACTGACAAAAAGCGCGAGTTCGGGCTCGGGCACATCCCAACTGGAATCTTTTCGTATACGCACCGTTCCTCCATGACCCACGGTGCGCTGGGCACTGGCCTTAAAAAAGAGCTCGGGTCGGTCGGCATCGTAAACCCGGTCGTAGAAACTTCCCCCGCCCGCTTTTTTCGATTCCTCCATTCTTGCCTCGCGGCTTCGCTTGTAGGTCACCCCTGATGCCCAGATTTCTTGGGTTCCCATCGGTGGTTCGTAGGCGGGTTCGAGTTGATGGTCCTCCAATCTTGAGCTTCTTATGGTATTCTGTTCCTCTAAAGTCTCGTCCGCGATATCCGCTAATAATGCCCCGTACAGGTTTTTTCGATTTAGAAACTTATCCCAATCCTCGATTTTTTTGAGATAGGAAGTATTCTCGTGTTGTATGATGGCACCTTTCGCGGTTTTATAAATAAGCATAAGGATGGGATTTTGAGGTTAATAGGATAAAAATAACGGTTTTTTGAGCATACAGGTAACATCCAATGCCAAAGACATCCTTTTTTCAGAGGATATTGTTTTATCTTTCTAGCCCAATCTATAATCCTTCGGCAGGACTGCGGAACATTAAGCGAACGTATTGGTGATTTCCGGATCTAGCCTTGAAAATTTTATAATAAAAGACAATACCTATGTTCGAAATAAAGGATAAAGTTGCTGTTATAACCGGAGCCAGCGGTACCCTGGCCGGAAGCGTTGCCCACAGTCTCGCCGGGGCCGGGGTGAAACTGGCTTTATTGACCCGTAAAAAACCTTCCCTACAATCACTCTTGAATGAACTAGAGGACATCGGTGCCAAGGCGATGGCCTACGAAGCCGATATTCTGGACGAGGAATCCCTTGAAAATGCCAAGTTGCAAATATTGAACGATCTCGGAAAGGTGGATATCCTCCTGAACATCGCCGGTGGCAATTTGCCCGGAGCTACCATCGGTCCCGATAAAACGGTATTCGACCTGTCTATGCCCGATTTTCGGAAAGTCACCGATTTAAATCTGAACGGCACGGTACTTCCTTCATTGATTTTCGGCAAGACCATGGCCGATCAAAAAGAGGGAGTCATTATCAATTATTCCTCTATGGCGGTCGAGCGTGCCATTACCCGGGTTGCCGGCTATTCCGCTTCCAAAGCGGCGATGGAAAATTTTACCCGATGGATGGCCGTTGAAATGGCGACTAAATTCGGGGAGGGAGTACGCGTGAACGCCATTGCGCCGGGATTTTTCATTGGAAAACAGAACAAGGCCCTCTTGACCAACGAAGATGGGTCGTACACCGCTCGCGGACAGGATATTATAAGAAATACGCCCATGGGCCGCTTTGGGGATGCCGAGGAACTCAACGGAGCCATTCATTTTCTGTGTAGTGATGCGTCAAAATTCATCACCGGAATCGTTTTGCCAATTGATGGGGGATTCAGCGCCTTCAGCGGGGTATAATTATCTTACTATGGAACAAACATGGCGATGGTACGGGCCAAGCGACCCCGTCAGTCTTCAGGATATCAAACAGGCCGGCGCGACGGGTATCGTCAACGCATTGCACCACATTCCCACCGGAGAAATCTGGCCCGTGGACGAAATCGAGAAGCGAAAAAAGCGAATTGAGGAGAGCGGATTTGTTTGGTCCGTGGTGGAATCCCTTCCCATCCCAGAAAGTATAAAAACGCAAAAAGGCGAGTACCGCCAGCATATCGAAAATTACAAGCAGAGCCTCAAAAATCTGGCAGCCTGCAATATAAAAACCGTCTGCTATAATTTTATGCCTGTGTTGGACTGGACACGTACCAGTTTGGACCTCGAGATGGAAGACGGCTCCAAGGCCTTGGCATTCGAGTTCGATGCCCTCGCGGTCTTCGACCTTTACGTTCTAAAACGGCCAGACTCCGAAAAAAACTATTCTAAAGAGAGAATAAAGGCCGCCCGGGAGCGATTCGGCCGAATGACGGAAACCGAAATTTGGGACCTGGTCAAAACAGTTATCGCAGGACTTCCAGGTTCTTCGGAAGGATATCCCGTTCCGGAAAAGGGTTATGACTTGAGTGAATTCCAGCGTATTCTGGATACTTACGAGGATATCGGGGAACAAAAAATGCGCGACCATCTAGTTCACTTTTTACAGGAAGTGATTCCCGTTGCCGAAGCCAACGGCATTCAAATGTGCATTCATCCCGATGACCCACCGTTCTCAATCTTGGGCCTTCCCCGGATTATGGGTACGGAAGCTGATTATGCCTATATCTTTGAAAAGGTACCGTCCCGAAATAATGGGATGACCTTTTGTACCGGGTCTTTAGGCGCGCGGGAGGATAACGACATCCTACAAATGTTCGACCGCTTTGCGGACCGGGTGCATTTTCTCCACTTACGTAGTACCAAACGCGACGGTAATAATAACTTTTATGAGGCGAACCATTTGGAAGGCGACGTGCCCATGTACGGCTTGGTCAAAAAAATTCTTCAGGAGGAAAAACGGCGCAAAAAAGAAGGACGCGAGGATGTCCAAATTCCAATGCGGCCCGATCACGGACATCAGATGTTGGATGATCTCCACAAAAAAACAAATCCCGGATATTCCGCTATTGGCCGCTTACGCGGACTCGCTGAGCTTCGAGGGCTTGAATTGGGGATTGGGCACCAGTAAAAATCTCAAAAGCCTTCTAGCTTCTTATCTTTTTAATCAGTGCCAAAGTCTCCTTTATACGTTTTTCCAATCCAGCATAATCCTTGTTCTTCAGAATATCCTTACTGATCATCTGTGACCCCATTCCCACGCAAGTTACGCCAGCACCGAACCAGCCTTTGAGATTATCCTCGTCGGTGCTCACCCCACCGGTGGGCATCACGCTTGTCCACGGTTGGGGGCCTTTAATGGCCTTGACAAATCCGGGTCCGTAAGTGTCACCGGGAAAAAGCTTGACGATTTCGCAACCAAGCTCCTCGGCGCGATTGATTTCGGTCAGAGTGCCGCAGCCCGGGGACCAAAGGACTTTTCGCCGATTACAGACAATGGCAATATCTTCGCGCAAGGTCGGGGTGACAATAAAGTTGGCGCCCATTTGCATGAACATACTGGCAGCCGCGGCATCGGTGATCGAGCCAACACCCATCACCATGCCTGGAAGCTCATCGACAGCATATTTATTCAATTGATAAAAAACTTCATAGGCAAAATCCCCTCGGGCGGTGAACTCCATCAAACGCGAACCGCCATCGTAGCAGGCTTTCAGGATTTTCTTACCGAGTTCGACATCCGGATGATAGAACAACGGCACCATGCCGGTTTCTTCCATTACTTTAACTACTTCTATTCTAGTGTATTGAGCCATAATTTTGGTTTTGATTATCGTGCTACTCTTCCCGAGGCGTCACCGCCCATTAGTTTTTCGACTTCCGCGACAGTGGACAGGTTGGCATCGCCCATAATGGTATGCTTTAAACAGGATGCCGCTACCGCAAAATTCAGGGCGTTCTGGTCATCTTCAGGATATTTTAGAAGTCCATAAATCAATCCTCCCATAAAGGAGTCGCCGCCCCCTACCCTATCGACGATATGGGTTATCTGATATTCTGGGGATTTATACATCGTTTCACCATCGTAAAGAACGCCCGCCCAAGTGTTATGGGAGGCCGAAATGGAACCTCGCAGGGTGGTGATCACCTTTTTCGCATCCGGGAATTTTTTCATCATCTGTTGGCAGACCGAGAGGAAGGCATCCGCCTTTACCTGGTCTCCCTGGGTGGTGATGTCCAATCCCTCAGGCTTGATGCCAAAATGTTTTTCCGCATCCTCCTCGTTGCCGAGTATGATATCACAGTAAGAAGTCAGTTCCGTCATTATTTCCTCCGGCTCGACCCCATATTTCCATAACTTGGCGCGGTAGTTCAAATCTGTGGAAATCGTGACTCCCTTTTTCTTAGCTGCTTTGACGGCCTCGAGGCAGACATCGGCGGCACCTTGCGAAATCGCCGGCGTAATACCGGTCCAATGAAACCATTCCACATCCTCAAAAACGGCATCCCAATCGATCATTCCCTTTTCGATTTCGGCGATGGCGGAATGGGCGCGGTCATAGACCACTTTACTACCACGACTGACGGCCCCGGTTTCCAGAAAATAGATGCCCAGACGGTCGCCGCCGTATACGATTTTATCGGTTCCCACGCCCCTTTTGCGCATTTCCATCAGGGCACACTCCCCGATATCGTTCTTCGGCAAACGGGTAACGAAATCCACCGGTACGCCGTAATTGGCCAGCGAAACGGCTACATTGCTCTCTCCACCACCATAAACGACGTCGAACGTGTTTGTCTGCGAAAATCTTAAAAATCCTGGAGGGGACAACCGCAGCATGATTTCCCCGAAAGTCACTACTTTTTTCATTCTATAGTGTAAAGTTTAGTATGTTAGCCATATCAAGATTCCGAAAATAAGGAAATGTAATAAATTATTCGAGCTTGAATGGTTGATATTTAATATAAATTACCAAAAAAAGGATGTCCATGAAAAATTACATTTGCACAATTTGCCTGACCTGTCTGACCGCACTGACTGTGGTTTCCGCACAAAGCGAGGATGTAAAAATCATTAAATCCATTTTGGCCGAACAACAAAAAGCCTGGTCCGACAACGACTTGGAAGGTTTTATGCAAGGCTATTGGGAATCGGACTCCCTCACCTATTATAGTAGGGGTAAGATTACTCGAGGATGGCAGACGACCTTGGATAACTACAAGAAAGGATACCCGTCCAAGGCCGATACGGGAACTTTAAATTTTGAAATCGATGCCATTACGCAAATCAACGAAGATGCATACTACGTGATGGGGAAATACTTTCTGACCCGGGAAGTAGGGGATGCCAACGGCACCTTCATGATTATTTTTAAACGTATCGAGGGAGAGTGGAAGATTGTGGCGGATTCTTCGTGCTGAGAGTGAATCCACATCGGTGAACTGGCTCGACCCAATCATTTTGGCAATCACTTAGCGCCCGCCGCTACTAATTATTTTCTTGCTGCTCCTCGACCACCGCGACTTCATAGTACTTGATACGCCGCGTTTTATAGGTATTGTCAGGCGTTACGATTTCTTTGACCCAGTTGCTGTGCTCCGTGCCGTCGAACTGGTAGATATATTCCTTGCTACTGACCGCGTTGCCCCTTTTAGTCTCGGCGGATGATAGCATACCCTTATCGTCATAGGTATACGAAATTTCCACTTGCGGAATCCACTTTTCAGTGGATTCATCATATAGCGATTCGGCACTTGAAACCAATTTTTCATCGGAATTGTAGACTTCTTCCGTTTTTGTGTTCAAGGTTCCGTCGAAATACTTCTCGGTCAATTTCACTCGTAACGCTACATCTTGCGGCGTCTTTTTTTCCCACACATGAACGGAAGTCAAGGGACGGCCGTTCAGCTCATGGGTCGTTATTTTCTTTCCATCCAATGTATCATACGAAACAAGGGTCTGGTCCGTACCATCGGTATCGGTCTGGGTAATTTTTATCAGATTACCGTCCGGGCCGTAGCGGTACACGTTCTGTTCCAAAAGCCGTTTCGTGTACGAAACGATTTTTTCGGTAATCTTACGGTTGGCAGTCGTATCGATTTGGTAAAAATGAGCGATGGAAGTGGCTTTGTCAAAGGCGTCGTCCCTATAGTTTTCAACCCGTTTTTCGATCAGCTCCCCATTTTGGTATTTGTAATAGGTGGTTTCGTAGTTGGATTCGTTGAAACGCGTGACCGCTTTTGTCAGACGACCCTCCGCATCAAAGTGGTATTCTTCCTTCCCATAATCCGTGATGACGAGACAGGATTTTACGTTGCCGCGCAAATCGAAATCCGAAATGTCAAAGATTTTTATTTCTTGGGAGGATAAAAGGGATGGGCATACCGCAAGTAGGATGGCCGATAGTATGCTTAAAATGCTGAACGATTTGGACATAGTGCAAAATTAGGACTTATTACGCCAACCGGAAACAAAAGCTGTACCAATAAGTCATTCAGACCTTTTCTTTTACCTGTGATTTACACATTTTGCCCCTTAATCTCCCCATTTTTGAGTTCCGTAGCTACGGTTATGCAACTAAAAAATGGCTTCATTAAGGAACAAAAGCCGAAAATCTCGGTTCCAAACAAAAAGTCAAATGACTTATAAAAAATCCCGTCGAGTTTTAAGAACCTGACGGGATTTTGTTTTTGAACGCTGTTGAAAGCGTATCCTTATTGACTATTTGAGTTCAGCTAACTGCCTCACTCCGAACAATCTATTTCACTTCTTCGAAGTCTACGTCTTCAACGTTATCGCCTTCTTTGGTATCTCCACTAGCATCTGCAGTATCTCCTTCGCCGTTGGCGGAAGGTCCTCCAGCTTGCTGGCCATCAGCCTGGGCCTTGTACATCTCTTCGGATGCTACTTTCCAGGCTTCGTTGATTTTATCCAGGGCGGGCGTAATCTGTGCCAAGTCCTTACTGGCGTGGGCCATCCTTAACTCTTTCAAGGCTTCCTCGATCGGCTTTTTCTTGTCATCGGAGAGTTTGTCCCCAAATTCCTTCAATTGCTTCTCGGTCTGGAAAATCATGCTGTCGGCCTCGTTAAGCTTGTCAGCGGTTTCCTTCGCCTCTTTATCGGATTCGGCATTCGCTTCGGCCTCAGCCTTCATCTTCTTAATTTCCTCATCGGTCAATCCTGAAGAGGCTTCGATTCGGATGTCCTGGGATTTATTAGTCGCCTTATCCGTCGCGGATACTTTAATGATGCCATTTGCATCGATGTCAAAGGTCACCTCAATCTGCGGCGTACCTCGCGGTGCGGGTGGAATTCCATCCAAATGGAACCGTCCGATAGTCTTATTATCCGTTGCCATCGGCCGCTCTCCTTGTAATACGTGGATTTCGACGGAAGGCTGGTTATCGGCGGCTGTCGAGAATACCTGCGATTTTTTGGTCGGAATCGTGGTGTTGGCCTCGATAAGCTTGGTCATCACGCTTCCCATAGTTTCGATACCGAGGGACAATGGAGTAACATCCAATAGCAGCACATCTTTCACGTCTCCGGTCAGAACTCCACCTTGAATTGCGGCACCTACGGCCACTACTTCATCGGGATTCACTCCTTTAGATGGTTTTTTACCGAAAAACTTCTCAACGGCTTCCTGTACAGCGGGAATACGGGTCGATCCTCCTACCAAAATAATTTGGTCGATATCGCTTTTGGATAGTCCAGCTGCTTTCAATGCTGTTTGACAAGGCTCAATGGTGCGCTTGACCAAATCATCGATCAATTTCTCGAATTTCGAACGGCTCAGGGTGCGCACCAAGTGCTTCGGTCCCGAGGCCGTTGCGGTGACGTATGGCAAATTGATTTCCGTCTGGGTAGATGAAGATAATTCTATCTTTGCCTTCTCGGCAGCTTCCCGCAAACGTTGCAAGGCCATCGCATCCTTTCGTAAATCAATATCCTCATCATTTTTAAACTCTTCGGCCAACCAATCGATAATCTTTTGGTCAACGTCGTCACCACCTAAGTGGGTATCACCGTCAGTAGCCAATACTTCAAAGACGCCATCACCCAATTCGAGAATGGATACGTCATGTGTTCCTCCACCGAAATCGAATACGACAACTTTTTGATCGGTATCCTTTTTATCGAGTCCGTACGCCAATGATGCGGCGGTGGGCTCGTTGATGATTCGTTCGACGGTCAATCCTGCAATTTCCCCGGCTTCCTTGGTCGCCTGACGCTGCGAATCGTTGAAATAAGCCGGTACGGTAATGACCGCACGGGTCACATCCTGTCCCAAATAATCCTCGGCGGTCTTCTTCATTTTCTGAAGAATCATGGCGGAAAGCTCTTGGGGCGTGTACATCCGTCCGTCTACATCGACACGCGGCGTATCGTTATCGCCTTTCACAACTTTATAAGGAACTCGTTCCGCTTCCTTACTGGACTCGGAATATTTGTTCCCCATAAAACGCTTGATAGAATAAATCGTTTTTTCGGGGTTCGTCACCGCCTGTCGTTTGGCGGGATCGCCCACCTTTATCTCACCGCCCTCTACAAAAGCGATGACGGACGGGGTGGTCCTTTTTCCTTCTGCATTTGGGATGACCACGGGCTCGTTACCTTCCATTACGGAAACGCAGGAGTTGGTCGTACCCAAATCAATTCCTATAATCTTACTCATGCTGTATATATTAAATTAGTATGTTTTTCGAATTCGCTTACTAAATGTCAAACAATATGCCAAGGGAAAAAAACTGACAGGATGTCATTTTGGAAGGTTACGGCCTTTAATTCCCAAGAGGCCAAATTCCAAATTCCAAAAATGTATCACCCTCTTCACTATTGGGAGCCTCTGGAATTTGGTGCTTGGAATTTGAAATTTTTTAGTTCTTTGAATCGGATATTCCATACTTTTGGACAAAGTCCTACTAAAAATGGAAAGTATCAGCATTTTTGACATGCTCAAAATTGGAATCGGGCCGTCAAGTTCCCATACCTTGGGCCCATGGCGTGCGGCCGAACGATGGATTTCGGAATTGAAGGTAGCTGGACTTTTTGAGGATGTCGCATCGATAAAGGTACACATCTACGGCTCGCTCTCCTTGACCGGAAAGGGCCATGCGACGGATTATGCGGTGATGCTCGGACTATCCGGTGCCGACCCCGTGGAAATTCCCATTGAGGATATCCATGGGATTGTTGAAAGTATACAGGATACCCTTATTCTTAGGTTTGGAAATGAAAGGGAGTTGACTTTTGACCCGAAGGAGGATATTGTCTTCCACCGAAAATTTTTGGAATTCCATGCGAACGGTCTCACATTCGAGGCGACCTTGTCCTCCGGGACTAAAAAATCGACCACCTACTACTCCATCGGCGGCGGATTCGTGGTCGTCAAAGAGCGAAAAAACGCCAAACGGAAAAA
The DNA here is from genome assembly GCA_049683055.1 of Pricia sp. Lineage (GTDB taxonomy): Bacteria > Bacteroidota > Bacteroidia > Flavobacteriales > Flavobacteriaceae > Pricia. Next base: position 11,776 of record JBAUIP010000482.1, on the reverse strand, counting down.
GGCGGCCTTCGACACTTTCCCGTATCCCGTGCAGAACGGCAAGGAACTTTTGGCCCGATGTGCGTCAGGGAATATGTCCATTTCGGAACTTGTGCTAGCCAACGAACGTTCCTTACGAAGTGAGGAGGACATCGACTCCAAAATCCAAAAAGTTTGGGATACCATGTTGGAGAGCATGTATTTGGGTTGCCACACCGAAGGCAAACTGCCCGGGGGACTCAACGTGCGACGGCGCGCTTTCGATTTGAACCAAGCAATGCTCGGAGATGACCGCTCCTACTCCACTCCAGCGGAATGGCTGCAAACGATTCGGAACACCGAAGTGAAATTCCGGCAAATCTTGAAATGGGTCAGCTGTTTCGCCCTTGCCGTCAACGAGGTCAATGCCTCTTTGGGGCGGGTCGTCACCGCACCGACGAACGGAAGTGCAGGCGTGATTCCCGCTGTACTGATGTACTATATGGTCATCGAAAACCATGAAGCGGACTTCCGGCACATCAAACAATTCTTGTTGGTCGCCGGCGAAATTGGAAGCATTTTTAAAAAAGGTGCTACCATCTCCGCCGCCATGGGCGGTTGTCAGGCTGAAATCGGAGTGTCCTCTGCCATGGCCGCCGGGGCCATGACCGAACTTTTGGGCGGTTCGCCCGAACAGGTGCTGATGGCCGCCGAAATCGCAATGGAACATCATCTGGGATTGACCTGCGATCCCGTAGGCGGACTGGTACAGATTCCCTGTATCGAGCGCAATTCCATGGGTGCCATCAAGGCCATCAGCGCTGCGGAACTCGCCCTTGGCTCCGACCCTAAAGACGCTAAAGTCCCCCTTGACAAAGTAATCGAAACCATGTGGGCCACGGCCAAGGATATGAGCTCAAAATATAAGGAGACCTCGGAAGGGGGATTGGCAGTTGGAATCAACATGAGCGATTGCTGAATTTTGATTTGACTACCAAAATCCGGTAACCTTGAAAGTATCTAGTGAGTTTTGACTTGGATAAATCGAGGAACGCCAAGATCGAAAAATACCTACTCCTTAATCGATTCGCGGCGTCACCACAAATTTTCGGAACATAATCGATCCGTGATCGCCCTGTATCATAAACGGTCCTGGTTCGCCTTCCTCGCTGTCGAGGGCACCGCCGGTAATGCCGGGAATGTTCTGTTCGCTTATAATGGTCTTGCCGTTGGCCACAATGGTAACGCGACGACCGATGAGGCTAATCTCATAGGTCTGCCATTCGCTAGCGGGATTGGCGGCCATCTCGTTGGGCTCTAAAAATCCGTATACCCCCCCGAAAAGCACACTGCTAGGGTCGCTGCCGTAGTCGTCCGTAATCTGCACCTCGTAACGGCCCCTCAGGTAAATGCCGCTGTTACTGCCTTCGGGCACCTTAAATTCAACATGCAGCTTAAAGTCCTCAAATTCCTGCTTCGAGATTAGGTTCGAGCCGGATTCGGGACTTTTGAGTATCCCATCCTCGACCATCCATTGCTGTTTTTCTCCCATTTGCTTCCATCCTTCCAAATCTTTTCCGTTGAACAATTGAATTGGTTTTCCCCAGTTCGGGTTCTCGGTATATTCTAATTTGGGAGCGCGGGTGGCGGTCCATTCGTAGGTCTTTCCATCCGTATATATCAATGTGCCTTCCAACTTCTCCCCCTCAAGCTGTCCCTCGAATTCCAAATCGACATCCTCCTCTTCCCACTGTTGGGGAATCTCAAAACGAAACTTCTCATTGGTTACCTTCACCTCCGATATCGGACGCGCGCTTCCGTTGGCATAGACAAAGCGGCCTACCAAGGTATTGAGGCCAGAATGTTTGATTTCCAACCAAGATGGAAGCTGTTCGCCGTCTTTTTCGATGACCATGTCCCACCGGCCTTCCAGTGGATATTTATCTTGGGCGTAAGAGGAGTAAGAAGTTGCTACGAAAAGCGTAAATAAAATGGAAATGGATTTGATATGATGATTCATTATGAGAGATTTTATAGTAGGCGATAAATATAGAGATTCCGGCAGAGAAGAAATCCCATTGATCGAAATTTCTATCCTTATGTACGTCGGAAAACTATTTCCTTACTTTTGTCCTACGATTCCGGCCAAAAAAAACCGGATAATCGATAAAAAACCAAAACCAACATCAATGTCCACCGCAAAAAAAGAATACAAACGGGTGACGGTCAAGTCGCTCGTTGAGATGAAAAAGAACGGGGAGAAAATCTCCATGCTTACGGCCTACGACTATTCCATGGCCAAAATCGTGGATTCTGCCAATGTGGACGTCATTCTCGTGGGCGATTCCGCCAGCAACGTTATGGCGGGGCATGAGACCACCTTGCCCATTACCCTTGACCAGATGATCTATCATGCCACCTCGGTCATCAATGCTGTAGAGCGCGCGCTGGTGGTAGTCGATATTCCCTTTGGAAGTTATCAGAGCGACCCCAAGGAAGCCCTACGATCCGCAATTCGGATTATGAAGGAGAGCGGGGCGCATGCCGTCAAGTTGGAAGGGGGAGTCGAAATCAAGGAATCCGTCAAACGCATCTTGAATGCCGGTATTCCCGTGATGGGGCATTTGGGACTCACTCCTCAATCCATTTACAAATTCGGAACCTATTCCGTTAGGGCTAAGGAGGAAGAGGAGGCCGAAAAACTGATGGAGGATGCCCATCTCCTCGAAAAACTCGGATGCTTTGGAATTGTACTGGAGAAAATTCCCGCTACGCTGACCAAAAAAGTGTCGGAAAGCCTATCCATACCCACAATCGGCATCGGCGGCGGGAAACATGCGGACGGACAGGTGCTGGTCATACACGATCTCTTGGGGATGACTCATGAGTTCAATCCCCGATTTTTACGGCGCTACATGAATCTGTACGAGGATATGGGGAACGCGATATCGCAATACGTGACCGATGTGAAAGCTCAGGATTTCCCCAGCAATGAAGAACAGTACTGAAGATGTATTCGAATACCTCGAAAGCAACTTGAATTCCAATTCTCGAACATTATTGAATAATTTTGAATTTCAAAAATACTTCGGCCGAGACAAAAAATCCCGAACTCAAAAAGTAAGCCTTTTGCTACCGGATAAGCTTACCATAAATCGTATGCCAGAAAAAGTACTTTCAACCCCCAATAATCTTCAAGTCCTTTACGAGGATAACCATTTGATTGCCGTCAACAAACGTCCGGGCGACATCGTTCAAGGCGACAAGACTGGGGATATGCCGCTCAGCGAGGTAGTGAAATTGTTCCTTAAGGATAAATATAACAAGCCTGGAAATGTCTATCTCGGCGTCGCCCATCGGCTGGACCGGCCCACCTCCGGAATCGTGGTGTTCGCCAAAACCTCGAAAGCCCTTCCGAGACTGAACAAATTGTTCGCCGAGAAGGACGCCAAAAAAACCTATTGGGCGGTGGTCAAAAATGCTCCTCCCAAAGACCGCGACACCCTTACCCATTGGCTAAAGCGCAATCCCAAACAGAACAAATCCTACGCCCATCACAAGGAGGTCGCCGAGAGCAAAAAGGCCATCCTTGAATATCGAACGTTAAAGGAACTGGACAACTATTTCTTACTGGAAATTGACCTCCAGACCGGGCGGCACCACCAGATCCGGGCGCAGTTCGCCGCTATAGGATGCCCCATCAAAGGGGACCTGAAATACGGTTTTGACAGAAGCAATAAAGACGCTAGTATCCACCTGCATGCCCGGAGTATCGGCTTCGTGCATCCCGTTAAGATAAAACCTTTAGAAGTGACTGCTCCCCCACCGGATGACCCGATATGGAACGCTTGTCTTTAAAAACTGTATATTTATCGGCAGCTAATTATATGACCATGAAAAAGTTGATTTTACTTTTGACCGTACTCTTAATATCTTCCTGTGGTACTTATAATTCCATCGACCGGTTCTACGATGCGCACAAAGAGGATGATCAGGTAACGGCCATCAGGGTGCCGCGGTTTATGCTTTCGATGATCGGTAATATATCGCCGGAAATGAATTCGCTGATCGGCAACACCCGCGACCTGAGGTACATGCAATTCCCCAGTGCCACTGCGGAGCGCACCCGCTTTTTGAACCAGCAGATGAACGGCATTACGGGCAATTCTTTTATCGAAGTCTACCGAAAGAACAATGAATTGAACCGGAATGTGGTCTCCATCCGCGAAAAACGGGATGCGGTCAAGGAAATACTGATTTACAACAATAACAACCAGAACGGTTCCTTTCTTTACTTTAATGGGGACTTCGACCCGGCCAAAGTTCGCCAAATGGCGCAGAACGAGGAATTCCAGAAGTTGGGAGAAAATTTTATCGGCCAATACCAGATGGGGCCGACCCCTGGAATTAACCAAAACGAATCAATAGAAGATAACAATCAGGATGAGAACTAAATGGAAGTGAAAGTCGAAGACTCAAAAGAGGAATTAGTCTATTTGTGCTATAGGTCAACCAGTCATTTAAAGCTTCAATGACCTATTAAATCGATTCGGAAAGATGAGATGAATGTCCACTACCGCGTCACCGCCATCGCCTTTTCCCTAATAATAGCCGCTACTGGCCTGTTCTCTAAATGGCTCTCCAACCACGAAATGATATCGAGGTATAAGAAGGCACGTTTTTCATAAGGATGATCCTCGTATTTCTTCAATTCCGTGGGTAGTTTTTGGAATTCCCCTTTGAGCTCGTGAGGATAAATATTGCCCAGATTCCGCAAGAACTTAATCATCTCTTTCTGAACGGCATGCAAATCGTTCATTTTCAGTAAAAACTTATAGGTACTTTTTAGCTGTATTTCCAAATGGTAATCCATTCCCGCCTCATAATGGGCCACAAGGCTCAAGACCCGGGCAAAGCACATTAGGTCTTCCCGCATTTTGAGATTCTTGTTGTTGATAATTTTTTTTAGGTATTGGATACAGGTCTTATTATCTCCGATACCAAAATATAGGCAGGCGATTTTATAGTATAGCACCATTATGTGATGCGCATCGATCCGGTCTTTGTGTTTGTTGATTCCATACTCGACTATTTTGACCAGGTAAAGCCCCCTCTTAAAGGTGCCCTCCAAAAAATGCAGGTTCAGTTTGTTGGCATTGATATAGAGAAAGACCAGCGATGCAATGTTATCGTTTTTCGGAAATTCCTTGCTACCCACTACTTCTTCAAGTTGCTCAAGTGTTTGTTTAAATTGCGATGCGTATTTTACGTAGAACAAAGACTCTAACAAATAATGATTTCCTTTCAAAAAGAAAACGGGATTCATCTGTATCTGATCCTTCTGCTCGTAAAAAAGATCCACCCACTTGCTGGAATATCGATAGGCCGATAAAAAATCCTGCACCAAAAAGCTGTACCAGAGGTGGGCTTTGTAAAGCCATAATTTTTCCCGGAATCCCAAGTCTTCCAGACGGTATTTGGGCAGATGGTCCTCAAAATACTCCTTTACCCGAACGTAGTCGTCGTCACTCCGTACGTATCCGACTTTAAGCATCAAACCATAGAGCTGCAGCGATAGGTTCGAAAGCTTGCTGGTCATCACGTTTTGGGCGGACAGTTCCTTTGCCTGTACGGCCAATTCGTCAGCACGATCGGGAATACTGCGGGTAATGAACTGGGTTTCGATAATTTTTTCCAGCTCCACGATTTCGTAGGCGATGTTCTTTTCCTCGTTCTCAATGGCGGTAGCTTTCGCCTTGTCCAGAATCTTAAGGCTTTGTTTGTAGAGTCCTTTTTGATACAGAATCGTCGCAAAATCCAACTGTTCCCGCAGTTGCACACGAACGGTCTGGTTCACGGGATTCAAGCGTAAACTCACCAAAATCTGTTTGTAAAGATGGGCCTTAAGGTTGGATAGCTGTGCTTTTTTGACAATGCCACTTCCCAAAATCGTTTTCTCGTCGTATTTCTTGATCTTGTCCATTAAGTTGAACAGGGCCAGAAACTTGGCATCCGTATTGACGCCCAGCCGGCCAACATAGAGTTTGAATTGTCGTTTCTCCGATTTCGAAAGGGATTTCACCAGTACGAACAAGGCATCCCTATGCGCATTTGTCATCGTAATACTAACAGTTTAAATGGTTGTTTTTCAGTAATTTGAACAATCCCAAAAAGGACTTGGCGTTGTACTATTCCGTAAGCGCCTTGCTTCTTTCTCCCATTTAGGCTTATCTTCGTCAGAATTGCAAGCTAGCTAAAGTACGTATAAATAATGAGCAAAGAAAAGGTACAGATTTTTGATACGACGTTGCGGGATGCGAACAGGTGCCCGGCTGTAAGTTGGATGCCGACCAGAAACTGGTCATTGCGGAACGTTTGGATGAATTGGGAGTTGATATTATCGAAGCGGGATTTCCCATTTCGAGCCCTGGGGATTTCAAATCCGTCGAGGCCATTTCAAAATTAGTTAAAAATGCCACCGTATGCGGACTTACCCGTGCCGTAAAAAAGGATATCGAAGTGGCCGCGGAAGCATTGAAATATGCCAAGAAGCCTAGAATTCATACCGGAATCGGTACTTCGGATTCCCATATAAAGCACAAATTCAATTCCAGCCGGGAGGCCATCATCGAACGGGCCGTTAGCGCCGTTAGCTATGCCAAAACCTTTGTAGAGGATGTAGAGTTCTACGCTGAGGATGCCGGGCGTACCGACAACGAATTCCTCGCCAAGGTCTGCGAGGCAGTCGTCAAGGCGGGCGCGACCGTACTCAACATTCCCGATACAACCGGATACTGTCTTCCGGAAGAATACGGGGCCAAAATGAAATACCTCAAGGAAAATGTAAAAGGTATCCATAACGCTACGCTATCCTGCCACTGCCACAACGACCTCGGACTCGCCACGGCCAATTCCATCGCGGGAGTGATTAACGGCGCCCGACAGATCGAATGTACGATTAACGGAATTGGGGAACGGGCCGGTAACACCTCGCTCGAGGAAGTGGTGATGATCTTGCGCCAACATCCGGACCTGAACCTCGACACCAATATCAACAGCAAGCTATTATACGACACCAGCCGAATGGTTTCCCAAAAAATGGGGATGCCCGTACAGGCCAACAAGGCCATTGTCGGCGCCAACGCCTTTGCCCACAGCTCCGGCATCCATCAAGATGGGGTAATCAAGAACCGGGAAACCTACGAAATTATTGATCCCGAGGATGTCGGTGTCAATGAATCTTCCATCGTTCTGACCGCCCGTAGTGGAAGGGCCGCCCTAGCCTACCGGGCCAAAATCGTCGGATACGAACTGACAAAGAACCAATTGGATCAAGTGTACCAAGAGTTTTTAAAATTTGCAGATAGCCACCGGGAAATATCGGACGATGATATTCCCAAGATTATCGGAGCCTGTAAACTGGATATCGAGAGTGTTTCTTAATATTTGATTTTAATCATCGACCGCCTCAATTATTTATCTAATTTTATACTTCCCAAAGAATCAAGAAACTTTACCTCTTAGTTAACCGATTCACCATATGCAGCTAAAAATTGCCCTTTTGGGCGGAGACGGTATCGGCCCGGAAGTCCTGGCCCAATCCGTAAAGTGTCTCAAGGCGATCGAGGACACCTTCAATCACCGGTTTATTTACCAAGAGGCGCCTGTTGGTGCGATAGCCATTACCAGCACCGGTAAGCCCTTGCCTAACGAGACTCTCGAATTATGCCGTGATTCGGACGCCATTCTGTTCGGGGCCATCGGGGCCTTGGAATACGACAACAATCCCGAAGCCAAAGTGCGGCCGGAACAGGGCCTGCTCAAACTTCGTAAGGAATTGGGACTCTTTGCCAGCATTCGGCCGATAAAGGTTTTTCCTTCTCTCATTGATAATTCGCCCCTAAAAGAAAAGATTATCGCCGATACGGACATGGTCATTTTTAGGGAGCTCACGGGAGGCATCTATTTTGGAAAGAAGACCATCAGCGCCGATGGCACCACGGCCTCCGACCTTTGCCAATATTCTGAACAAGAGATTGGCCGTATCGCCCATTTGGCCTTTAAAGCGGCCAAAAAGCGGAGGAAAAAATTGACCTTGGTCGACAAGGCCAACGTAATGGAATCTTCCCGGCTCTGGCGAAAAACGGTTACGGAAATCAGTAAAAGCTATCCCGAGGTCGTTTTGGAATGTCTTTTTATCGACAATGCCGCCGTACAAATGATGCTGAAGCCCAACCAATTCGATGTGGTGCTGACCGATAACCTTTTTGGCGATATCCTATCCGATCTTGGCAGCGTTATCATCGGGTCTACGGGCCTGCTTCCTTCTGCATCCGTGGGAGCTGAAAATGCCATGTTCGAACCGTTTCACGGATCTTATCCGCAGGCCACAGCCAAGAATATCGCCAATCCCGTGGCCTCCATCCTTAGTACGGCCATGCTTCTACAACATTTCGGAATGGACGAAGAGGCGAACGCCGTAATGAACGCTGTACACAAATCCTTCGTCAAAAAAGTGGTTACCCCCGATGTGCTCGGCAGTAGTAAATACGGCACGGAATACGTAGGGGATTTCATTACCGATAACATTGTGGACTCCGACGAAAATTTCAACCTGAACGAAGAAAACATCTGGTTAGGGAAATCCACCATCATTTAGACAGCTACTCTTAGAAGCCATTCACCAGTGCCTATGCGGACCAGGGCCTAAATCGGTACGGCATTTCGTTTCTTACAGGTCGAACAATGAGGTCGCCCCATTAAAGCCAATCCATAGCTCAATTTCCAAGTTTCAATTACAAAATTGCAGTTGCATTCCTTTATATTTGCAGCCGTCCAACATCCTATTTCATGCAGATTTCTTACAACTGGCTAAAGCAATTCATAAAACCGGAGTGGAGTTCCAAAAAAACCGCCGAACTTCTGACCGATTTGGGTCTGGAGGTCGAGGGGATTACTCATTTCGAGTCCATTAAAGGCGCGCTTGAGGGGGTGGTTGTCGGCCATGTGTTATCGTGTGTAAAACACCCCAATGCCGATAAGCTAAAGCTTTGCACCGTAAATATCGGCTCGAAAATTCCCGTACAAATCGTGTGCGGTGCGCCGAACGTTGCCAAAGGCCAAAAAGTGCCCGTGGCGACCATCGGAACAACCCTTTTTTCCCCTGAAGGGGAGGCCTGGAAAATCAAAAAAGGAAAAATACGAGGCGAGGAAAGCCAAGGGATGATCTGTGCCGAGGACGAACTGGGCCTCGGAACGGACCATAGCGGCATTATGGTGCTCGATGATTCCCTCGAACCGGGAACCCCATGCTCCGAGGTTTTCGCCATCGAGCGGGACGAGGTTTTTGAAATAGGCCTCACCCCTAACCGCGCCGATGCCATGAGTCATTTCGGAGTGGCGCGGGACCTGAAAGCGGGACTCAAACAACGTAAGAAAGACAAAGAACTGATTACACCTTCCGTTAGCCAGTTCGGGGTCGATAACCGTTCACTAAATCTTCAGGTGAATGTTGAGAATAGCAAGGCCGCTCCCCGATACTGCGGGCTGACAATGAACCAATTGACCGTTGGGCCGTCGCCCGAATGGTTGCAGAACCGGCTGCGCGCCATCGGGCTCAAGCCCATCAACAATGTGGTAGATGCTACCAATTACGTGCTTCACGATTTGGGGCAGCCGCTTCATGCCTTCGATGCGGAAAGGATACACGGCGGAAAAATCCTCGTCAAAACCCTCCCCGCCGGCACCAAATTCATGACTTTGGATGGCGAGGAACGCAGCTTGCACCAAGACGACCTGATGATATGCGATACCGAAAAACCGATGTGCATCGCCGGGGTTTTTGGCGGCATCAATACGGGCGTAACGGAAAAGACGACCTCCATTTTTTTGGAAAGTGCCTATTTCGACCCCATTACCATACGCAAGACGGCCAAGAGGCATGGCCTGAATACGGATGCATCTTTTAGGTTCGAACGGGGTATCGATATCGAAAATGTAGAATATGCCCTGAAACGTGCCGCCTTGCTTATTAAGGATATCGCGGGAGGATATGTCTCCTCCGAAATCGTGGATTTTTACCCCAAACGATTCGAGGAGCATCAGGTATTTCTGACCTTCGAGAAAACCTATTCTCTGATCGGACAGGAAATCCCTCAGGATACGATCAAGTCCATTCTTACATCATTGGACATTCGGGTCAAGAGTGTCACCGAAGCCGGTATCGGGCTCTCCATCCCCTCGTTCCGTGTCGATGTACAGCGCGAGGTCGATGTCATCGAGGAAATCTTGCGGGTCTATGGCTACAATAATATTGAGTTCCAGAACAAACTGAACGCTTCCATCGCGCCGGTACACCGTTTCGAGGATTACAAATTACAGCGCAACATTGGGGACTTTCTCGCCGCCCAGGGTTTTTATGAAATTATGGCGAATAGCCTGACCAGTCCCAATTATGGAGCGCTGTTGGGGGATGCGTATCCGGAAACGGCCGTCACCATGCTGAATCCATTAGGAGCTGAACTTTCGGTCATGCGCCAATCGATGCTATTTTCCGGATTGGAAGCGATATCCTATAATCTAAATCGGAGACAGCGGGATTTAAAATTCTTCGAATTCGGAAAAACCTATCACCAGAAAAACGGGAAACGCTCCGAAAACAAGCACCTAGGTCTCTTTCTAACAGGAAATCGCTACGGCGATAGCTGGTCCGTTCCCGAAAAGCCGACAGATTTCTTTTATTTGAAATCCGTCGTAACTAATGTGCTCGCCCGCTTGGGAATCACCGAAACCACCCCTGCTCCAACGGAGCATTCGATGTTCGGGGAGGGAATGGCAATAACCATAAAATCCGACGAACTGGTTTCTTTAGGCGCGGTAAAGAAATCAATCCTTAAAAAGATGGACATCAAACAAAGGGTGCTCTACGCCGAATTCCATTGGGACCGAATCATCAATCTGGCCAAAAAGAACGATATCAGCTATCGGGAAATCCCAAAATATCCCGAGGTCAAACGGGATTTTGCGTTGCTTTTGGACAATAAGACCTCTTTTCAGCAGGTTTACGAACTGGCAAAAAAGACCGAAAAAAAATACCTGAAGAATATCAATCTTTTCGATGTGTACACCGGTAAAAATCTTCCGGAGGGAAAGAAATCCTATGCAGTCAGTTTTACCCTGCAGAGCGAACAGCGCACTTTGACAGACAAACAAATCGATAAGATTATGGATAAACTGCAGCGGCAATATAAAAAGGAGCTTGGTGCGGAATTGCGGTAAGGTATGTTTCTTACTGCGGAAAGTTCGGTCTTATTACCCCATCGATCTGATGAATCACGCCATTGCTTTGATTGGAATCGGCCACGACAATGGTCGCCGAATTACCGAAGCTATCGGTTAAGACGATGTCTATTCCATCGATGCTAGCCTTGATAATGTCTCCTTGAATGGTAGTAAATTCCGCTTTGCCCTCCCCTTGACACAGGGCTCTTAACATTTTTGAGGCGGAAATCTTTCCGGCGATGATATGATATCCCAGCAGCGCCTTCAGTTCTTCGATGTCATTGGCATCCAATAAATCATTGACCGAGACCCCTTGTAGCCGTTCGAAGGCTTTGTCGGATGGCGCGAATATGGTAAAGGGAGCCGACCCGTCCAATAATTCCTTGAATCCTGTCGCTTCCATGACAGACTTTAACGTACTGTAGTTTTCTGATGAGGTAGCGGTAGCAGCGATGGACTTTTTGACCGTGATTACCGTCTTGGCAAGCGTAGGAGTCGATGCGTTCTGAGCCGATATCGAGTTAGAAATAATAATAAA
>JBAUIP010000481.1:0-2089 GCA_049683055.1 Pricia sp. | reverse complement strand
GTGCAAACTATGCATTACTGCCCAAGGGAAAGTCCACTTTTCTTAAGACGGGTTTCTTATCGATGCTCATTTGCTTAGGAACTCAAATTGCCTTTGCAAGTGAAACGATTGACTTTTCGACTGAAATCGAAAAACCGGGATTTCAATCAACAGTTTCCGGAACAATTATCGATGAAGGAGGACTGCCACTGCCAGGAGCTAACGTTGTAGAAAAGGGGACTACCAACGGTACCCAGACAGATTTTGATGGCAACTACAGTTTAGAAGTAGCCGAGGGTGCTACTTTGGTCTTCAGCTATGTAGGTTTTAGAACCCAAGAGGTGGTGGTCGATGGTCAAACTGAGATTGACGTTACCCTAGCAGAAGATGCTGCCGCTCTGGATGAAGTGGTGGTCACTGGATATTCGACCCAGACACGAGGGGATCTTACGGGATCTGTTGCCAGTGTAGATATCTCAGAAGCCACTAAAGCACCTATAGTGAACGCTGCAGAAGCACTACAAGGTAGGGTTTCAGGGGTATCGATAACCAACAATGGATCCCCCGGTGCTACTCCTGTAGTTCGAATTAGGGGGTATGGTACGGGCAATAGTAACGACCCGCTTTACATTATTGATGGGGTACAAACGGATAATGCGGGCATTCTGAACTCTATAAACCCAGCGGATATCGAGCAGATGAACGTTCTTAAGGATGGTGCGGCCGCTATTTATGGTGCAAGGGCATCCAATGGAGTCGTAATTATCACCACTAAAAGTGGAGGCTATAACATGGAATCCGCTAGGGTTTCCTTGGACACCTACACGGGTTTTTCCGCTGCTACGAACATACCTGAACTGCTCAATACCCAACAACACGGGGAAATGATTTTTCAAAGCCTGAGAAACGCTGGAAGTACTGTTTCCCATCCACAATACGGAAGCGGACCAAACCCGGTAGTACCGAACCAACTACAAGGAAATATTCCCGAGGGTATCACTGCTACGGTACAGCAACCCAATGGTACCGATTGGTTGGATGAAATATACCGTTCGGCCATTACCAACAACGCTTCCATGACTTTTGAAAACGGAAATGAAAAATCCAAATTTCTTTTTTCTGCTAGTTATCTGAACCGACAAGGCATTCAAATCGCAACTGGCTTCAAAAGGGCGACGGTACGGTTGAACTCCGAATTTAAAATTGGGGAAAGGGTACGGGTCGGAGAGCATACCAACATCTCTTTTGATAGAAGAGGCGGCGGACAGTCCTGGTTCAACTTTGCTACTAGAATGTCCCCTTTAGTACCGGTTTTCGACGACCAGGGCAACTATGCTGGCAACTACAGTAATGATAACGGTCTTTCTAACCCGAACAACCCGGTCGCTGAAGCCAATCGACAAGCAAATAATTTTGAAAAAACATTGCGGATTTTTGGTGATATCTACGCTTCCGTGGATATTCTAGATGGACTACAATTTAAAACTTCGATAGGTGGTTCCATCACGGGCTACAATGATAGACGTTTCAGGCCTTTGATACCTGAATCCTCCGAACCCCTCGCCATCAATACCCTAGAGGAACAAGATTATGATAGCTACGAATGGATTTGGACAAATACCCTAAGCTTTAATAAATCATATGGGGAACATAGCATCAATGCTTTGGTCGGTTTGGAGTCCTTGTCGACCAACCAGAAAGGAAAGGAAATTTCAAGGACGGATTTTTTCTTTGAAACTCCTGATTATTACTTGTTAAGCAATGGTCTTGGAGCCCCTAATGTAGACTTTGCCTATGACGAAGGATCTTCTTTATTCTCGATCTTTGGTTCGATTAACTATAGTTATGCCGGCCGATATTTGCTTACGGCTACAGTACGACAGGACGAATCTTCTCGGTTTGTTGGGGATAATAAAAGCGATATATTTCCATCGTTCAGTGCGGGATGGGTAGTTAGTCAAGAAGGGTTTTGGCCGGAGGATGCCATTGTGAGTAGATTAAAATTAAAAGGGTCTTGGGGCCAATTGGGAAACCAAACTTTGCCCGTGGGCAATCCTACCATCAATATTTCAGGGATAAGTGAGCAATACGGTAATTACGTATTTAATGG
>JBAUIP010000480.1:0-2396 GCA_049683055.1 Pricia sp. | reverse complement strand
GCCAAACCCTATCATGCCGCCTTCAAACGGGGCGGCAAAATCATCGGCGCCACCAGCCACTACGTCACGGAAGCACTAGATGAGGGACCCATCATAGCACAGGATGTCACCACCGTCACCCACGCCCACCGCGTAGCGGATTTTATCGCCAAGGGCCGCGATCTCGAAAAAATCGTACTTGCCCGTGCCGTAAAATTACACGTACAACGAAAGACAATGGTGTATGATAATAAGACGGTGATTTTTTACTAGGCTTACTACTTCCCCATCTGCGAACGGTAGGCCTTGCTTTGATCGACTAAAAAATCTAATAACTCAAACTCGTTGTCTTTGAGTAAAAGGGAGTATTGAGGGTTGGTCTCGTCCACATAAAATAGAAAATCGTTGATTTTATCTTGCGGAAGCTTTAGATCGACTACGAAAAACTCATCGTCGTACACCTGTCGCAGCACTTGGCTCATCTTGAGACGGGGACGCTTCTCCTCGGTATCGTCTTGTCCCGCTTTTGCCAGCGCCTTGAAAATGTTGACGAAATTGATACCGTCTTTTAAACCCTTCTCCTGTTGGCTCAGGGCAATATTCTCCACTTCAGTAGATCGGTCCGTTTCATATTCCACTTCTTTGAAGCGTTCGTTCTGAGCCTCGAGGAATTTTTCCCGTCGTTCCGGGGATACGATGACCTCATCAAGCTCCGTCACCTTTTCGTTGACCTCTACGGTAAGGCGCCCGTTCTCTAGGATATCCTCAGTGATCTCGACCACCTCAAGCTGGTAATTGACGGCCGAAAAAGCAATCTGGTCGCCGACCTTGGCGGCGATTGCGAATTCTCCCCCATCATTGGAAATAACAGCATTTTCGGTATCGATATTGATGACATTTTCGTTGGCAACGGGTACATTTCGGTATAGCACGGTGCCACGTAAGATTTCACGTCCATCATCTTGTGCGAAAAGGTTTGTAGCGATAAAAAGGAAGCCAAAAAGAGTAGGGAAAATCTTCATCCGGTTGTTTTAAGTACTTAATACGAATTCATAAAGAAAACACAAGTTTAGAACTAAAAAAAACAGCAGCGAATAAACTTTTGTTAATTTGCGCGAGCACCAGAAATCCGACCGACCTCACCGAATACCCTGATTCCGTCCCCTTTCATCTGGGTAACACGTATTTTGTCCTTATAAATTAGGTATGTGGATGGATAATTTTATTTTTGTCTACCGCACTAAAACCAAAAAGTATGCGAAAGCAAATTGCCATACCCATCCTGTTAATCAGCCTATTAGCCTTTGGATATGGTTCGGCCCAGGTCAAGATCGGCGACAATCCGCAGACCATCGACCCCGCCTCGGTATTGGAACTTGAAAGTACGGATAGGGTGTTGGTCATTACCCGGGTCGACTCCCTTCAGATGGCGAGCATTGTTCCCAGCCCCGGTGCCTTGGTCTATAACACTTCGGCGGACTGCGTTTTTTACTATAACGGAACGGTTTGGATCAACCTCTGCGGCGGTGGCGCCGTGGGCGGAGACGGCGAGCCTGTTGCCGGTTTCACAACCGACCCCATAGTTAATGAGGGCGGAGTGCCCACAATCGTAATCACCCCAACGGATTCCGGTGGAAATATCGAGATTGCCCCGAACAGCATCACCAGCGATTTGGTCGTGGACGGTGGAATCAACGGCATCGACATCCAAAACGGCTCCATCGGACGGGGCAAACTACAGAACAACTCCGTAGATAGGACTAAATTGGCCGAAAACTCCGTGGGGCCCTTTGCCATTGATAATGATAGTATCGATTTGGCGGATTTTAATAATGCGACTGGGTTTATTCGGGAAGCGGATGTTGAGGATTTACGGAATTCGGTGGATGCCAATATTGCAGCAATCGCTGCGGATTTAGATACGGACGCGACCAATGAGATTCAGACACTGAGTTTTGATGAGACGACGAGAACTATCGCGCTTTCGAATGATGGCGGGTCGGTTACCTTGCCAACCGGCGCGGAAGAAGTAGATGGTGATATTACCAACGAATTAATTACGGCCTCGGTGGTCAATGGCACCACCTTAACTATTACTCAGGGTGGCAACCAGTTTGATATTCCCTTGGCTGATTTGGAAGGACTAGGTGGGGGTGGAGCTGGCGGTGATGACAACCAGACGGCTGCCGAAGTGCCAGTGGCTGCGAATCCGTTGAACTATGCTGCCGCCGCGGCCGATGTCGAAGCTCATTTGGTGGGTATAGATGCAGCCTTGGCATCGGCAGGCGGAGGTGGCGGAGACGATAATCAAACTGCGGCTGAAGTTCCCTTTACCCCAACAGGAACTACCGTAAGTGAAAATGTTCAAGCGGCAATTGAAGAGTTACAATCAGAAGTTGATAATATCGTAATAACCG
>JBAUIP010000479.1:0-5941 GCA_049683055.1 Pricia sp. | reverse complement strand
CCATTAAATAGGTGACAAAACCGGCCAGTACCAAGACCAGAACCCCAAGAACATAAAGCACTATTTTCCGTGTAGTCATAGATAGGATGGTCGGTAAAAGGGTTGGATTACAAATCTATCCATTAGTTTAACCGGGGGTAGTTAAATGTATCTTAAATAAGGATACTGGGGAGGATACTACAAAAAAAGGGACGCCCCATGGCACCCCCTTCAAATATCGCTGTTTAATTCTGAGGATTATTAATCGTTGCCGTCCTCGAACAAGGTGTTCGCGGTTCTGAATTGCCCGTCGAAGGTCTTTTTATATTTGAGGTTTAGGTTCATATCATCGGTCTCGAAATCGTAAATGTAGATGCTGGCCATATTTTGAAGATTGTCGAGGGAATTGAAACCGTTGCCCTGCAGTTGAACCGTTTGCAATTCGGTCAAGGATGCAAAGTCGTTGGGAAGACTTCCCGTAAAACGATTGAACGATAGGTCGACTTCCGTCAGTTTTTGCATACCACCGAAGTGGAGGTCTACCTCGCCCTCTAGGGAATTACCGCTCACATCGATTACGTTCAGGTTAACCAGATTGCCTAAGGTTTTTGGAAGATTACCGCTGAAACTGTTGTTCGATAGGTCTAATATGCTGAGCTGCTTCACACTACCGAGGGTATTCGGAACGGCACCGGTGAAATTATTGGTGCTGGCCACCAACTGTTCCAAGGCTTTCATTTTTGAAAAATCCTGCGACAAAGCGCCCGTCAGTTCGTTCATCTCAAGGCGTAGGACTTTTAATCGGGATAGCTCCGTAATTTCGTAGGGCAATTCGCCTTTCAAGCGGTTCAGGGCCAAGTCCAAAACGACAAGATGCCCTAAATTTCTAAGGCTGGCCGGTAAGGTTCCGGACAGGTTGTTTTCGTAGAGTATCAGGCCAACGACGTGGTTGTCAACCACTTCAACGCCGTACCACTGGTCTATGGGAGATTGTAGATTCCACTGTTCCGTCCACGAGTTGCCCCGGGTGGATTCGTAAAGATCAATCAAGGCCAATTTTTCGGAGGCGGGCACTTGAGCCCTTAGGTTGGTCTGCACACATAACAGCAATGCAAAGATAATGTAGGGTAATTTGTAGGTCATGGTTATAAAGATTTAGGTTATGGGACATTACCGTAAACCGGTCACGGCCTGCAGTAATTTTCAAATCAGGGCGACGTTTATCGATGTTTTGCACGAGCCCCTTACACTTTAACGAGTTTTTTTAAATTTTATGATAATTTATTTGGATTTCTTTTGAATTTTCGTTTGTAAACCCGCCAGTGAAGATTATTCCTACCTTGAAAAGCTTCGACGGGCGGGGCGGCTTTCGAACGGATGGCATACGGACTTTCGATAAAGGCGAAATCCGGATTTTTGCAAGCTTTAAACGAAAAAAAGGGACACCACCACGGCATCCCTTCTACTAAAACCAACCAAAAATTGTTGAAATGTCTACCCTTTTGAGGCGAATTATTTGTCAACCGATTGAACGTCTTCCTCGAACTTGGTATCGGCCATTCTCGTTCGGCTGAAATCAATATCCCTGAAACTTTCTTTGGGGTCGCTTTTGTCGAAATCCAGCACCGCGAACTGCTCTTTGTTCACATAGCGCAGATTGGTAAACGATTCGAAACGGTTGTTCTGTATCTGTAAAATCTTGAGGTGCGACAATTGGGCGACTTCGAAAGGTACCTCACCACCGATCCGGTTATTGGCCAGCACCAGTTCCTTGAGCTTGCCCAAGTTGCCGATTTCCGCGGGAATCGAACCTTCGAGGGTATTTTCAAAAAGGCCCAACACTTCGAGTTCGGTCAGGCTACCGAGCGCCTTGGGAAGGTTTCCGTTAAGACCATTGCTGCTCAGGTTCAGTATTTTCAGTTTTTTGATTTCACCTATACTTTCGGGAATGCTTCCCGTCAAAAAGTTGTTGAAAGCGGTCAGCTCTTCCAAGTTCTTGAGGTCGCCGATGCTCTCGGGAAGAACGCCTTTGATACGGTTCATCTCGATTTTCAAGGTTTTAAGTTGGGACAGCTCCCCTATTTCGTAGGGTAGTTCACCGGTCAATGCATTGAAAGCGAGGTTCAGTGAAACCAGGTTTTTGAGTTTGGAAATGCTCTGGGGAATTGTACCCTCAAGGTTGTTTCGGAACAGGTTGATTTCGGTCACATGGTTGTTCTCGACCTTAATACCGTGCCAAGTGGATACATCACTCTTAATGTCCCAAGTTTTGGACCAGTTTTCGCCGTGGGTGGCGGCATAAAAATCGATGAGTGCTTTTTTCTCTTTGTTCGGTACTCCCATGGAGGCCGAAGCGGTGAAGACAAAACCGAAAGTTGCAATGGATAAGGTAATCGAGCGTAGTAGGTTTTTCATAAATAAGATTTATAATTGACACTAAGACTGGGAACAAATTCTGAAAGAACTTTAATAACTTAAAAGATTTCTTAAGAATTGTCCTACAAATAACGCGAGTAAGAGGACAAAATCCAAAATTTATCGATGAAGTGGCGGAGTTTGTTGTGAAATACCGATTAAGTGCGGTAAAAGAAAGATAAGTTGCAGTAGATGGTAAAGGGAAAATTTACTTTTTCATTGGCTGTCTGAGACCTGAATATGGGACAAACTACTTCTCAGGCCTCGCTTTTTTCGAGCTTTACGCTTAGCTCTTCCCATTTTTGCATCAGGTTTTCGAGCTCTTTTTTCTTTTTCTGGTAACCATCAAAAAAGTTGGGGCGGGCGATGGTGGCATCGTAGTCCATTAACAGGTCGTGGTCAATTTCGGCGATTTCCTTTTCCAGCCTGGAGACTTTACTTTCCACCGAACTCAATTTGTTCTTGAGGGATTTTGCCCTTTTCTGGGCCTGATAATCGTCTTTGCCTGAGCTGGTCGATTTGCTTTGGGTAGAGTTGTTCTGGGATGATGTGTCATGGGCGGCATCCTGTTTTTTCTCGATGGCCCTAAAATCGGTGGCCTGGCGCTGTTCTAGATAATAATTGATGTCACCTAGGTACTCCTTGATGCGCTTGTCCTTGAATTCATAGACCTTATCGGTCAGGCCTTGCAAAAAATCCCGATCGTGGGATACAACGATCAGCGTACCATCAAAATTCTTAAGGGCCTGTTTGAGTACGTTTTTCGATTGGATGTCCAAATGGTTGGTCGGTTCGTCCATCACTAGCACGTTGAAAGGCTGCAATAGCATTTTGGCCAGGGCCAGTCGATTGCGTTCTCCCCCGGATAGCACTTTTACGTATTTCTCCACCTCATCGCCACTGAACAGAAAAGAGCCCAGTATATCACGCACCTTACTGCGGTTCTTTTCATTGGCAGCGTCGATCATGGTATCGAGCACGGTTTTCTCACCGTCGAGGTACTCCGCCTGATTTTGGGCGAAATAGCCGATCTGCACGTTATGGCCGAGTTTCATTTTGCCCTGATGGTCGATTTCGCCGACCATGATTTTGGCCAAGGTGGATTTTCCCTGTCCATTTTGCCCTACAAAAGCGGTCTTGCTATCGCGCTCCAAAAGTAAACTGATATCGTCCAGCACCTCTTTCGATCCATAGCTTTTGGAGAGTTCCTCCATCTCGGCGACCACCTTGCCGGGCGTTACGGATACCGGAAACCTCAGGTTCATGGTCGCGTTATCATCTTGGTCGACCTCGATACGCTCCATCTTATCGAGCTTTTTGATAAGGGATTGCGCCATGGAAGCCTTGGTGGACTTCGCCCTGAACTTTTCGATGAGACGTTCGGCCTGCTGTATCTCTTTTTCCTGGTTCTTCTGGGCAGCCAGCTGCTGCTCCTTGATTTCGCCGCGGAGTTTCAGGAATTTCGAATAGGGCTTGTTGTAGTCGTAAATTCGGCCCAGCGAGATTTCGATGGTACGGTTCGTCACATTGTCGAGAAACATCTTATCGTGCGAAACGATGACGACCGCCCCGGAAAAATTGTTCAAAAACTGCTCCAGCCAGAGAATGGATTCGATATCCAAGTGGTTGGTCGGCTCATCGAGCAGCAGTACATCGTTGCTTTGCAGCAGCAATTTGGCCAGTTCGATGCGCATACGCCATCCCCCGGAAAAGGTATCCGTTTTTTTGTCAAAATCTTCCCGTTTGAAACCAAGTCCCAATAATATCTTTTCGGTCTCGCCCTGATAGTTGTAGCCACCCAGTATCTCATAGCGGTGGGTGATATCCCCCAAATCGACCATCAATTGAGTGTATCCCTCGCTTTCATAATCCGTTCGTTCGGCCAGCTGTTGGTTGATGTGTTCCAACTGGGCCTCGAGGGATTTGATTTCCTCGAAAGCTTGGTATGATTCCTCGAGCACTGTCCGTCCCTGCTCAAAATCGATATCCTGCCTTAGAAATCCGATGCGGATGCCCTTTTCCATAGCGATGGTTCCGGTATCCAAGGGCATGTCCTTGACCAACAGTTTTAGCAGGGTAGACTTCCCCGCGCCGTTCTTCCCGATAAGTCCCACCCGGTCGCCCCCGTTCAGCCGAAAGGAGATTTCCTCGAAAAGATATTCGCCTCCGAAAGAGACGGAAAGGTTGTGGACGTTCAGCATGGGGTTACGGGTTCATTTTGCGACCGCAAAGGTAAGTTTTCCGATGGAACATTAGAATTTTACAATCGGTATCTTTGCATAAAACTATCCCTATATGTTCAAAAAAGGAAGCAAGCTCTACAGCATTTTCACAGGCCGTTGCCCTAGGTGTCAAGAGGAAAGCATGTACGTCAACAACAATCCGTACAGCCCGGGAAACCTGTTCAAAATGCACGACCGCTGCTCACACTGTGGATTGAAATACAAAATGGAGCCCTCGTTTTTCTACGGCGCCATGTACGTCAGCTACGGTCTTGGAGTTGCCTTTTCGGTGGCAGCCTTCGTCGTCGCGTTTCTCATTATCGGCACGGAACTGCTCACTTCCTTCATCGCCATCATGGTCACCTTGATTGTTTTCATGCCCGTCATCATTCGGCTATCCCGAAATATTTGGATCAATCTTTTTGTGAAGTACGATCCCAAAGCGGCCGAAATCAATTCTTAGAGATTGTTTTGAACTTTTTTGCCTCGAACAGGCAATGTTCACCTCCGGATTTAAAAATTTGTCAAATACTTGAACCCTAGGACAGAACTCTGGATCCACCTTTCCGGGGTAGAAACCCGGGAAATTAATACAGTTCCGAAGTCAAGCCGTGAAGTGTTTGGCCGCAAAACGGGCGATATCCATCTCGGGATCTAGGGGGATATTTGCTTCGATATGCCTGTATAGCTGCCCGGAGGCATATGGCCCGGTCATCACTCCCCTGGACCCGAACCCGTTTAGGATGTACACATTTTGAAATTTAGGATGCCGCCCGACCAAAGGCCTTCTATCGCTGACCGTTGGCCGGACCCCTGCCACTTGATCGACAACGTTATAATCACATCGAATCAGGGATTCCAATTTTTTCAGTAGCTCCTTTTTAGCTTGCTCGGTAGGCCGGCCGGATTTATCGTTACGTTCATAATTGGCACCGACGCGATAAATGTTATCGCCTTCCGGAATGACGAAAACCGAAGATTTGATGGCGCTCTTTTCGTTGAGGTCCGGTGCTTCTATGAACAGATATTCCCCTTTACTGCCTTGCATCGGTAGGTAGTTGAAAATGGGATTTTTCTTCATGCCGAAGCCATCTGCAAAAACGATTTGCCGGGCTTTTTGAGATTTATAGACCACATGGGGGTTTTCAACATCCAAGGCATCGTAATCGAAGGTTTCAGCTAAAAAATGGCCTCTCCATAAAAGATAATTTTTGTAGGATGTCACTAGTAGATTGGTATCGATACGCCCCGTGCCCAAAACTTCCCCGTAGCCGAAAGGCGCATCGATATGCGGATTTTTATTGGGATGGATGTCGGTGGATAGG
>JBAUIP010000478.1:0-5639 GCA_049683055.1 Pricia sp. | reverse complement strand
GAATGGACCCGGGATGAAAGCCAAGTTTTGGAAGCTGTCCGAACGAACATTCCAGATTCGTTGGAGTTCAAGGAAACTTTTGATCAATTTTTATTCCATCCAGAGGACATCCCCTTCGAGAAATATGAGAATATTCCGCAGGTCTACACCCAATTCCGGAAAAAATGCGAAAAGCAGGTTGAAGTCAGGGAAGCTCTGGACCGGCCCTCGTCAATGGCCGATAACAATCCCATAGAAAACGACACGGAAATTCCCGATCTCGGAACCTTGGGCCTAGAAGATTTTGATAAGGATGATAGAACCGCTTTCCCTTTCAAAGGCGGAGAAAAACAGGCGCTAGACCGGGTTCAAAACTATTTCTGGGATACCGAAAACTTGGCATCCTATAAAAAAACGAGAAACGGATTGATTGGAAAGGATTACAGCTCCAAACTATCCGCTTGGTTGGCGAACGGAAGTATTTCTCCCCGTACGATTTACTGGGAGGTGCAAAAGTTCGAGAAAGAAGTAAAGAAAAATGATAGCACCTACTGGTTTATTTTCGAGCTGATTTGGCGGGATTATTTCAAATATGTATCCTTGAAGCACAAAGAAAAAATCTTTCAAATAGGGGGCATCCTAGAAAAGGACTATGATTGGAAAACTTCAGAAGATGCCAAAGAGCGATGGATATCCGGTAATACCAAGGAGCCCTTCGTCAATGCGAACATGAAGGAAATCGCTGAAACCGGATTCATGAGCAACCGCGGTCGGCAAAACGTGGCCAGCTTCTGGGCGAAGGAACTTGAGCAGGACTGGCGCATCGGTGCCTCCTATTTCGAAAGCCTGCTTATCGACTATGACGTGCACAGCAACTGGGGCAATTGGATGTACAACAGTGGCGTAGGCAACGACCCGCGTGACCGCAAATTCAACATCCAAAAACAGGCGGAACGGTATGACGGCAAGGGTAAGTATCGGGAGCTGTGGCTACAAGAGAAGCTGTTTTAGGAACACTTTTTCAGGGCGAAGTCTAGTTTTAAGTAACTAAGTATCGCCATTTATCTAATTGCCGAAACCAAAAAAATAATTTTAGTATATGAAAAAATTACGCTTAGTTCTCGGTGACCAGCTCAACCAAAAGCATTCTTGGTTCGACGATATCGACAACGATGTCACCTATCTCATGGCCGAAATGCGGCAGGAAACGGACTACGTCAAGCATCATATTCAAAAAGTGGTGGCCTTCTTTCGTTCCATGCGGAATTTTAGCGAGGAACTATCCGAAAAGGGACATCAATTTATCTACCTTAAAATCAGCGACAACGAGAACCCACATCAGCTCGACAAAATCATCGACAAATACATCGAAAAAACTAAGTCCGATAAATTCGAATACCTATTACCCGACGAATACAGACTGGACGAACAGCTGCGTTCCATTTGCGATTCCCTGTCCGTCGAGACCGAGGCCTTTGATACAGAGCACTTCTACACCACCCGCTATGAAATGAAAAATTTCTTTGCGAACAAGAAGTCCAAATTGATGGAAAGCTTTTACCGGATGATGCGGAAGAAACACGACGTCATGATGGTAAACGATCAACCCGATGGGGGTAAATGGAACTTTGACCACAGCAACCGCAAAAAATGGACGGGGAAGCCGGAGATTCCCCATGAACGGGGATTTCGAAAAGATGTCGAGGAACTCATGGACGAGATGGAAGAGGCCGGTGTCGAAACCTTTGGTAATATCACTCCTGAAAACTTTAATTGGCCCTGCTCGCGGGCGGATTGCCTCTCGGTACTCAACTATTTCTGCAAAAATCTATTGGTGCATTTTGGAGATTATCAAGATGCCTTGCACGACAAACAAAAGTTTCTGTTCCACTCCCGATTGTCCTTTGCCATGAACAGCAAGATGTTGTCGCCCAAAGAGGTCGTCGATAAAGTGCTGGACCATTATTACGAACATACGGGAGACATCCACATATCACAAGTGGAGGGCTTCGTTCGTCAGATACTGGGCTGGCGGGAATACATGCGCGGCATATATTGGTCCGAAATGCCAGGATACCGCCGTTGCAATAAATTGGACAATCAGAACGAGCTTCCCGGTTTTTACTGGACGGGCGACACAAAAATGAACTGTCTTAAACATGCCATCAACCAAAGTCTCGATGAAGCCTACGCCCACCATATTCAGCGCTTGATGATTACGGGCAACTATGCCCTATTGACCCAAACGCATCCCGACGAGGTCGACGCCTGGTATCTGGGCATCTACATCGATGCCATCGAATGGGTCGAAATCACCAATACCCGGGGCATGAGCCAGTTCGCCGACGGCGGCCTTGTCGCTACCAAACCTTACGTCAGCAGCGCAAACTATATCAACAAGATGAGCAATTACTGCGGTGACTGCCAGTACAGTCATACCAAAAAATTAGGCGACAATGCCTGTCCCTTTAACGCCCTCTACTGGAACTTTCTGGACGAGAAAAAGGAGCATTTTGAAGACAACCATCGTATGAACATGATGATGAGCCTTTTGGAGAAAAAGAGCAAAAAAGATTTGGCGGATATCAAGGAACGCGCAAGAGAGATTATCGAACATCCGGAGCAGTTTTGACGTCCGCAATCTATAAGTGCGCTGTCCATTCTTTGACAGCGTTTTTCGGGCAGTAGCTGTGATTTTTATATTTGAGACTTAGAACGGCAGTTCCGAAGTTCATCTCTTTCCGGATTAAATCCGTGGTTCGTTTTACCGGACAAGCCTCCCCAGCAATGGTTTACAGTGTTCAAACTTTAATAATTCCTTAACCTTGCCCCTACATCCAACCCCCGCATTTGATCCGTATCTATTATAGATTTGCGACATTGAGCAAGCCTAACCAATATCCCGCTTCGGCGCCTATATATATCTAGAAAGTCCTTCACGATTCGATCTTGAAGGACTTTTTCAATTTTATATCAGTTATAAGCTACGGTGTTTCAATAATTGCTTATGCCCGGGATCAAACGAGTATTAGCTTCCTACTCCAGAACCCCATCTACAATACCGTACTCCACCGACTCCTCGGCGCCCATCCAATAGTCACGGTCGAAATCTTTCATGACCTTTTCAAAAGGCTGGCCACAATTTTCGGATAGTATTTTGGCTCCCAATTCCTTGGTCTTGATAATTTCCTTGGCCTGTATTTCGATGTTCGAGGCTTGGCCACGGGCACCTCCACTGGGCTGGTGGATCATCACACGGGCGTGGGGCTGCACAAAACGCCTTCCTTTTTCGCCGACGGACAGTAAAATCGATCCCATCGAAGCGGCGAGACCGGAGCATACCGTAGAAACGGGACTTTTAATTTGCTTTATCGTATCGTAAATTGCAAAACCGGAGGTAACATAGCCGCCGGGACTGTTGATAATCAGCTGTATCTCTTTGTTATTCTGTAGATCGAGGTACATCAGGCGGTCGATAACGTGCTTGGCGGAATCGTCGTCAACCATCCCCCATAAAAATATCTTGCGTTCATCGAGCATTTTTTCTTGAATGGCCTCGTGAACTTTTCCTTTTTTTGAACTCATTTTTATTTTGTTTTGAAGCCCAAAAATACTCAATTTCTCGCGAAAAGCGATGGCATTGTACCCTACTGTCCAAAAAGTAAATTCCAAATGCTATCTTTGGTGAAAACCAAGAAAATGAAAAAAACATATCAAAAAATTCTTAGCGCTATTGTTATTGTTTTGTCCTTGACCGTCTTCCAAAACTCTTCTGCACAAGAAAGTACAGATGACTCCATCCTTAAAAAAGTGGCGGATGCCCACGGCTTTGAACATTGGAAAAACGTTGGGAACATTCAATTCACCTTTAATGTCAACCGCGGCGACGACCATTTTGAGCGTTCGTGGGTCTGGAATACCAAGACCAATGATGTGACCGCAACGACTGCCGAGGGTACGGTGGAATACAACCGCGCAGAAATGGACAGTACCGCCGAAAAGACCAACGCGAATTTTATCAATGATAAATATTGGCTTCTGGCCCCTTATCAATTGGTCTGGGATGCCGATAATTTCGAACACGAACATTCCCCCGAGACGACTGCCCCGATCAGCCAAAAGCCGATGCAGAAGTTGACCATCGTTTATGGTTCCGAAGGGGGGTACACCCCGGGCGACGCCTATGACTTTTATTTTATGGATGATCTGATGATTCGGGAATGGGTCTACAGGAAAGGGAATCAAGAGGATGCCTCAATGACCACTACCTGGGAGGAGTACCAAGTTTTCGATGGACTTAGAATCTCGACCGTCCATCAAAATGAGGAAGGCAATTTCAGACTGTTCTTTACGGATATCGATGTGGAGATGGAATGAGCATCGGAAAAGCTCAATTATAGGATGCCGATTTTCTGCGTTGCAAGATAAAAGTAGATCCCAAAATAAGGAACGCACAAGAGAGCAGCACCAAAAAACAGGTGACCAAAGAATAGCTATCCGCGATAAAGCCCAATATGGGCGGGGCGCATAGAAATCCCGCATAGCCCGTACCGGCTATGAAAGATACCCCCTGGGAAGAGTCAACGCCTTTGACGTTGCCCCCGATTCGAAATACTTCGGGTACCATCACCGAAAACCCGAGGCCGCACAGGGCAAATCCCGAAACGGCCCAAATGGTATCCGTAGCGAGTACTAAGGCATAACCCACCATTACTAAAAGGGATGCAAAAGTGACCATTTTTATCGATCCGATTTTGGAGCTGATGCCATCGCCCAAAAAGCGTCCCAGGGTCATGGTCACCTGAAACCCCAAAAAACCAGCACCCCAAAGGGCTTCGGGTGCCATACTAATTTCCTGTAGATAGAGTCCGCTCCAATCGACGATGGCCCCCTCGCTACCCATCGCTACGAAAGAAATCAATCCCAATAGCAATAGTGGCTTGAACAATTTCAGACTGAAGGATTCTTTTTCCACGGCTGCGGCGACAACATCCTTGAACTTCCTGTGAAAAATCACGTTGACTATAAGCACTAAGGTAACGGCGAGCCCCATGTGCAGTGGCGGATTGTCCAATGGTCCAATCAGAAAACTACCGAGACCGGCCAAGACTCCGCCCAGGCTGAAAAAGCCATGGGAAGCGGACATGAACTTCTTTTTATCCTCTTTTTCCAGCTCGGTGACCAGCGTATTCATAGAGATATCCGTAAAACCGTTCGAGGCGCCGAAAAGAAACAAAGCCGCCATTAAAGCGTAATAACTGGGTGCGAGAAGGGGCAGCAACGCGGCCATACTGCTCAAAATGACTCCGTACCAAGTCGAGCGGCCGACCCCTACCCGATTGATGATGGTCGAGGCAATCGGAAAAATAACGAACACCCCCAAGGATAGAAAGAAAATGGCAATGCCCAACTGCGATTTGTCTATACCCAAATTTTCCTTGACCGTAGGGATATAAATAGCCCAAGTACCGAAAAGAATGTTTATGCTGGCAAAAACCCAAGCGGGGCCAAAATATCGGGGGTTGGAGAGAATGAGTCGAAGGGATTTCATTCAGGGAGCGATTATCTTTTAAGGGTAAAATGGCTCTTGAATTCCTTGGGCACATCGTCCATAACATAAGAGATTTTGAACCAATAATCGGATGCGGGCAGTTGGCGGC